>JBFIDS010000044.1:0-13496 GCA_041603715.1 Paraconexibacter sp.
GCCGACGGCGCCGCCGCGCTCCTCGAGCGCGTCGCCGGTCCCTCCGCCGGCCGCCAGGAGGGCGAGTTGCGCCTCCGTCACGCCGACGGGCGCGCCGTGTCGGTCGAGGTGACCCTCACGACCGACCCGGGACCGTCGGCGGGCTCGGTGGCGATCGTGCACCTCCACGACCTCACGGAGCGCAAGGTCTACGAGGCCCGGCTCGAGCATCTCGCCGACCACGACCCCCTCACCGGGTTCTTCAACCGCCGCCGCTTCGACGAGGAGCTGGAGCGGGCGGTGGCCCACAAGCGCCGCCACGGGCGGTCGGGCGCGCTCATGATCCTCGACCTCGACCAGTTCAAGTACGTCAACGACACCTACGGCCACCTTGCCGGGGACGAGGTCATCCAGCACGCCGGCTCCGTCCTGCGCCGGCGCCTGCGGGACACGGACGTCCTCGCGAGGATCGGCGGTGACGAGTTCGCGGTCATCCTCACGGAGACCGACGGTCCGACCGCGCTGCGGATCGCCGGCGAGCTGCTCGACGAGCTGCGCGCCCAGCCGCCGCTCATGGGCATGGGCCAGCGGCTCGCGCTCACGGCGTCGGCCGGGATCGCTCCGATCACGACGGAGTGGGAGCTCTCGCCCGGCGAGCTCCTCATGGAAGCCGACTTCGCGATGTACGACGCGAAGGACGCCGGTCGCAACCAGGTCGCGATCGCCGCGCCGGGACGCCATACCCACGCGAAGATGAAGGCCCGGCTCTCCTGGGCCGAGCGCATCCGGTGTGCACTCGACGAGGATCGCTTCGAGCTGCACGCCCAGCCGATCGTCCGCAGCGCGGACGGCGGGATCGACCGCCTAGAGCTCCTCATCCGGCTCCGGGACGCCGACGACACGCTCGTCGCCCCCGGGCAGTTCCTCTACATCGCCGAACGGTTCGGCCAGATCCAGGAGATCGACCAGTGGGTGATGCGACAGGCGGCGCAGCTCCTCGCGACCCGCCGGGACGTCGGCTTCGCGATGAACCTGTCCGGTGCCTCGATCGGCGACGAGCGCACCGTCGGTCTGCTCGCGGAGCTGCTCGCGGACGCGAACGTGGACCCGGGTCGGCTCACCTTGGAGATCACCGAGACCGCCGCCATCCGCTCGATCGACGTGGCGCGGGGCTTCGCGCAGCGGCTCTCGGACCTGGGCTGCCTCCTCGCCCTCGACGACTTCGGTGCCGGTTTCGGCTCGTTCTACTACCTCAAGCACCTCCCGTTCACGTGCGTGAAGATCGACGGCGAGTTCATCCGCGGAATGGCGACGAGCCGGTCGGACCGCCTCACCGTCGAGGCGATCGTCGGCATCGCGAAGGGCCTCGGCAAGCGCACGACCGCGGAGTTCGTCGCCGACGCCGAGACCCTCGAGATCGTCCGCTCGCTCGGCATCGACTTCGCCCAGGGCTTCCACACGGGCCGCCCCGCCCCCCTGCCGGCCCCGCCCGCGCCGACGCCCGGTCAGGCCGGGCCCCGAGCGGCCGGCCCGCCGACGGCGTGATGACGACGGTAGGCCGCGAGAACCTCTTCGACACCCGCACCCGCAGTGTCGAGGTGCTCGTCGCCGAGCGTCTCCGTGAGCTGCTCGAGCGCGGCCTCGAGCTCCGTCGCCGCCGCCCGGGCCGCCTCGTCGGGACGCTCGTCACCGACCAGGGACGCGACGAACGGCAGCGCGCTGTCGAGGGCGAGGGTCGGTCGAGGGGCCGCGAAGTAGAAGGTCGACGGGTACTGGTGGAGGTCCACCCGCACGGCGTGGAGCGCGTCGGCGAGCCTCTCGAGCCGGCGGGCGTCGACCGTCGGCGGCACCGACCGGCCGCCGTCCGCCTCGAGTGACCGACGCAGGCCGTGGGCGAGGCTCGCCGCGACCCGCTGCCGCTGAAGAGCCGGATACACCGAGAGGACCCAGGTCGCGACCAACGTGAACAGGCCGAATCCGAGCGTCGCCTGCAGCGGGGCGAGAACGCGGACGACGTCGCCCTCCGGCACGACATCGCCGTAGCCGAGCGTCGCCTGCGTGACCCAGGCGAAGTACAGGGCGTCGTCGAAGCCGTCCTGCGCCGCGGGGTCGAGCGAGGAGGCGAAGCCGAAGCTCCCGGGCAGCGCCGGGAGGTAGACGAGCGCCCAGCCGACGAGCGACAGGCCCACCCACAGCGCGATGACGGCGACCATCGCGAGCGGGCCCGAGACCGCCCGCGCGCGTCGACCGAGGCGGCCGGTCAGCCTCCAGACGGCGCGGAACACGAACACGGTGAGCGTGCCCCGGCCGCTGGGGTGGAACAGGCTGTGGAACACCTCACGGGCCACGGCCGCGATCAGCGCGACGCCGGCGAGGGTCGTCACGGCGCTCATTCGGGACTCGTCTCCGCCACTCGTTCCACAGCCTACGCGGGTCCTCAGCGGGCGTACCGGGCGAGGAAGCGCTCGAGCACGCCGCGGGCGATCTGCGTCGCGGGTCCCGTCCAATTCACGTCGAAGCCGTGATCGGTGGCGGGGAGCCGCACGATCTCCGACCGTGCGCCCACCGCGCCGAACGCCGCCTCGAGCCGGTCGGCCTGGCCCGGAGGGACGATACGGTCCTTGTCGCCCATGAACATCAGGACGGGCGGCGCGCCCCGCTCGACGTGCGTCACCGGCGAGAGCAGGCGGTACGACCTCGGCCGGCGTCGCGGGGCACCACCGATGTAGCGGCGCAGGTCGCGGCGCACGGTCGACGGGCTCCCCGTGTCCGCGTACGCCGCGGCGAGGTCGACCGGGCCGTAGAAGCTGATCACCGAGCGCACCGTGGTGCCCGCCGGCACGGGACAGCTCGCCGGCAGCGCCGCGTCCCCGGGAGTGAGCGCGGCGAGCAGCGCGAGGTGCCCGCCGGCGGAGGTGCCGAACACGCTGATGCGAGCGGGGTCGACGCCGAGCGACCCGGCGTTGCGCGCCACCCACCCGATCGCGCACTTCACGTCGGCGATCGCGTCGAGCGGATGGGCGGCGGGTGCGAGCCGGTACTCGATGTCGAACACGTCGAAGCCGCGCTCGGAGAGGAAGCGGTTCCATCTCGCCGTCTCCCCGCGACCTCCCGTGGCCCACCCTCCGCCGTGGACCTTCACGATCGCGGGACGGCGGCCCGTCACCGCCGCCGCCCTCCACACGTCGAGACGCAGCTCGGTGCCGTCGGGCGCCGTGGCGTACGTGACCCCGTCGCGAGGCGCGTCCTCGTTGAGGACCGGCTCGAGCGCCTCCGTCAGGGACACCGGCACGTCGAGGTCATCCGCGTATCGAGTGAGGACCCACGTGGGCCACGCCGCGACCACGAGCGCGGCGACGGCGCCCACCACGGCCGCCGCGACCGTCGCGCGCGCACCGCGCCACCACGCCGCGACGCCGACGACGGCCATCACGAGCGCGACCGGGAAGAACTGCACGGGCAGCATCAGGCCGAGGCCACCGAGCAGCCCGACGTGCCCGCCCGCCACCGGGACGATCGCGAGGGCGAGCGTCACGACGAGCGTGAGCGTGCTCAGCGCGACGAGCCCCAGCGCTCCCCATGCGACCCGGGAGCGCGGCCGCCAGGCCCCCCCGGGACGCGCCTCGCTCGTCGGCCCCGAGGGTGCGGGAGTCGGCTCGCTCATCCCCGCCATGGTGTCAGCCGGTCCGCGTAGGCTCCCGCGCCGTGCCTCCTCGCCCGCTCAGCGAGACCGTCGAACCGGGGTGGGCCCGGGCCCTCGAGCCCGTCGCCGGCCGGATCGCCGCGATGGGGACGTTCCTGCGGGGCGAGGTCGCCGCCGGGCGGGGCTACCTGCCCGCGGGCGAGCACATCCTGCGCGCGTTCGGCCACCCGCTCGATGCGGTGCGCGTCCTCATCGTCGGGCAGGACCCGTACCCCACGCCGGGCCACGCGATCGGCCTGTGCTTCTCCGTCGCGCCGGACGTCCGGCCGCTCCCGCCGAGCCTCGTGAACATCTTCAAGGAGTACGTGGCCGACCTCGGTCATCCGCCGCCCGCAACCGGCGATCTCTCCCCGTGGGCCGAGCGGGGCGTGCTTCTCCTCAACCGGTCGCTCACGGTCCAGCCCGGCAGGCCGAACTCCCATCAGGGCCGCGGCTGGGAGGCGGTCACCGAGCAGGCGATCCGCGCGCTCGCCGGGCGCGGCGGGCCGCTCGTCGCGATCCTCTGGGGGCGCAACGCGCGCAACCTGCGGCCCCTGCTCGGGGAGGTGCCCTGCCTCGAGTCGGCCCACCCGAGCCCGCTGTCGGCCCACAACGGCTTCTTCGGCTCGCGGCCGTTCAGCCGCGCCAACGCGCTGCTCGAGCAGCAGGGGGCGCCGCCGGTGGACTGGCGCCTGCCCTGAGCGGACAGCCCGAGCGGGCACCGTCGCTGAGCGATCGGCGTGCAGAAGCGGGCGCTCGTGACAGCGCCGCCCGACCGCCCACCGCCCCTCAGCGCACGACGGTGATCGTGAGCTGACGGACCTTGGACCGGTTGCCCGCGGCGTCCGTCGCGGTCACACGCAAGCGGTGACGGCCGCGCGCGAGCGCCTTGCGTTTGATCCTCGCGGGGAGCCGGATCGTCACCGTTCCGGCCTTCCCGGTCGCCTTCACCGTGCCGACGAGGCGGAAGATCGAGCAGCGCCTGCCGGTCCGACGTCCGGTCCGGCAGGCCTTGCCGACCCGCCGGCCCGCGACCACCCGCTCGACCCGGACGGACACACTCGCCCCCTCGCTGAGCGTCGTACGGATCGACGCCGCCTTCCCCCGGCGCATCTTGCCGACGGCGCGCAGGGCACCGAGCACCGGAGCGGTCCTGTCGGGGAGCGCGGACGGGACGGTCGGAGCGGGCGGCACGGTCGGAGCGGTCGGCACCGCCGGCGTGGGCGCCGCTGCGGGCACATCGACCGGAGTCACCCGGCTCGCGGTCGCGTCCGCAGGGGTGGGGTCCGGGAGCCCGGACGATCCCGACGCCGTGGAGACCACGGGGCCCGACTGGGGAGCCCGGACCGTGACGACGGCCGTCCCGGACTCGCCGGGCTCGAGCACGCCGAACGTGCAGCGCAGCGCCAGGTCGCAGGCCCCCCCGGAGGGGATCACGGAGACGATCTCCGCCCCCGGGACGACGACGAGCTCGGTCAACGGTGCCGGATCGAAGCCGGCGTTCGTGACCCGCGCGACCAGCGTGAGGTCCGCGCCCGCAGCCACGGTCGCCCGTGACGCGTCGAGGCTGGTGACGAGCTCGCCGCCGAGCTCGACCGCACCGATGTCGCACGTCGCGCCGGCCGGGGCGAGCGCGCCGCGCTGGTCGGTGCCGCCGGCGTCGCACGCGACGGCGTTGTCGCGCGCGAGGCTGCCGGCCGCCGGCCGGCGCGTGTCGGTGGTCCCGCCGTGGGCGCGGAGAGTCCCCAGTTGCGGGTCGATGCCGTTGAAGTGCCCGGAGCCGAACCCGCAGGTGCTGCCGCTGTCGAGGTTGCGACCCTGCGCGACCGGCTTGGACGTGCTGCAGTTGTTCGGCCCGAACGACGTCGCACCGCCCGCGAGGATCGAGTCCTCCACGGTGACGGCGCTCGACCCTGCCCGGTAGAGGTTGCCGCCGTCCTGCGCGGCCGACGCGGACGCGACGCGGTTGTCCGTGAGTGTGACGTGCCGCAGCGTCACGGTCGCGTTCGAGTAGGCCCCGATGCCCCCGCCGTACGCGATCGTGCCGGTGGTCGTAGCGGCGTTGCCGTGGATCGTGCTGTTGACAGCGTCGAGCGTCGCCGATGGCCGCACCGAGATGCCGGCCCCGACCGCGTCCCCGCTGATCGCGATGGTGTTGCCGCTCACGGTGCCGCGAACGAGAGACACCGAGCCACCCGCCACCTGGATCCCGGCGCCGTCATCGGCCGCTGGGCCGTTGTCACGGACGACGACGTCCTCGAGGCGCAGTTCGGCCCCGCTCGAGACGAGGCCAGCGCGCGCGCCCGTCACGGTCAGGCCGCGCCACGTCATGTCGCCGCCCCCGGTCACGGTGAGCGCCCGCGCGGCGTCGGGGCCGTGGATCACGGTGGCCCGCGCACCGGTCGGCGCGGTGATGTCGATGGGGCTGGTCACCGTGAGCGTGGTCAGCGTTGCGTACGTTCCGGCGGGGACGGTGATCGCGTCGCGTATACGTCCCGGTCGACCGCCGGTCGCGGTGTGAGACGGAGTCGAGACCGGCGGTCCCCAACGTGCAGGAGCCCGCACCGACGGCGGTGACCGCCACGGCCGGCGCACGACGGCCGCGGAGTGGGGCCCCTACAGCGCGCGGAACTCCGCCGGCCGACGCTCGGTGAACGCCCGCACGCCCTCTCTGGCGTCCGCGCTCGCCCCGCTGGCCCGCATGTGCTCCACCTCGAGGGCCATGTGCTCGCCGAGCGACACGTCGGCCGAGCCGCGCAACAAGGCGCGCATCCGGCCGAGGGCGAGGGACGGTCCGTCGGCGAGCTCGCGTGCCGCCTCCGTCGCACGCGCGCGCAGCTCGTCGGCCGGGACGACCGCCGTCGCCGCGCCCCAGTCCACGGCCTCCTGCGCGGAGAGGACGCGCCCGCCGAGCATGATCTCCTGCGCGCGCCGCAGCCCCACGAGCCGGGGCAGGTACCACGACGACGCACCATCGCCGCTCACGCCGAGCGCGTGGAACGCGGTGGCGAACTTCGCCTCGGGCGCGCAGAGGACGATGTCCGACGCCCAGGCGAGGCCGAGACCGCCGCCCGCGATCGCGCCCTGGACTGCGGCGACGACGGGGACCGGCAGCTCGCTGATACGCCGCAGGGCGAGGTTGAACGGCTCGACCATCGAGACGAGGACCTCGGCGAGATCCTCGCCGGCGCTCGCGAACGTCGCGATGTCGCCGCCCACGGTGAACGCCCGACCCTCGGCGGTGATGAGGACGGCGCGCACCGTCTCGTGTCCGCCGGGCGCCGCGAGCGCTGCCTCGAGGTCGTCGATCGCCGCGGTGAGCGCCTCGATCCAGAGCGTGTCGATCGCGTTGCCGCCGTCGCCGCGCGTGAGCCGCAACTCCGCGATCCCGTCGGCGATCTCGAGGACCGCGCGGTCCTCCCTCGTCTCGGTCGTCCCGGACATCTCGGTCATCCCCTCGTCGACGGTGCAGGTCCTGCGGGGACCGCCGGGCGACCGCACGCGCACGGCGCGGAACCGGCGGTGCCCCGTCGCCCGGGACGGTACCGGTGTGCGCCACGACGGCGCCCCCATGCGGTCACCTCGGGGGGACAGGGTGATCCCGCACGCCGGTGCCGTCATGCTCGGCGACCGATGCCGCTCTCGACGTCACGAGGCCCTCTCCGACTCGGCCCGAGTGCGAGGACGCCATCTACCCGAAAAGCGTTTCCACGCTCCGAGCCGGGGTAGGAGCCGCGCAAACGTCCAGTCACTGCGCGAGAGGGATGCAATGAGCGAAGACAAGGTCTATCAGGCAATCGATCGTCTGTACCCGCAGGAGTCGGCCGCCACGCGCCGCCAGCTCGTCGGGGGAGCAGGCGCAGCGCTCGGCGGAATGGGTCTGCTCGGTCTGCTGCCGTCGGTGGCGAGCGCCACCCACGTTCGCGGGCACAAGAGCGCCAATACGCCGGAGAACATCGTCAACATCGCCGCGACCGCCGAGGTCCTGGCGACGATCGTCAACACCGTGGGGGCTGAGCGCGTCACGCTCGACGCCGTCACGAAGCGCAACATCGAGGCGGCGGCCTTCCAGGAGAAGCTGCACTACGACTTCCTCGTCTCCGACGCGGTCGGCGCCAAGCCCGCCACGAAGCGCATCTGGGTTCCCGACGAGGTCTTCGCCAGCGCAGAGAACCTGCTGACCACCCTTGCGGTCGGCGATCAGATCTTCGTCAACGCCTACCTGCTCGGGGCGACGGTGTTCGCACGCGAGACGCCCGGAAGCGGCGGCGGCAGCCCGGTGCTGGCCCGGTACGCGGCGGAGATCGCCTGCGTGGAGTCGGTGCACCGGGCGCTCGCGCTTCAGAGCCTGGGCAAGCTCGGCAACGACCGTGCGTACGCGAAGTTCCGCCAGAAGGAGGAGGCCGACCTGCCGACGCGAGGACGCAACGGCTTCGGCGTCATCACGAGCGCGGTCAAGTACCTCGAGGAGGCCGGCTTCGGCCTCGGCAAGGAGGGCAAGGGTCCCGGCGCGTTCTACGAGTACGACCAGATCTCGCAGCGGACCCCGACCGTGGAAGGCGTCAACGCACGCTCGGTGAACTGACACCTCCTCGCCTCCCGAGCCGCTGTCGGACGACGACGGGTCCCTCGGCTCACGGCCGCTTCGCACGCGCCCCGCTGATCGAGCAGCGGGGCGCGCCTCTGGACCGGTGCCTGCTCCGCGCGACGGGTCCACCGGCGCTCGCAACTCGCTCGCCGCATGAGCGCCGCTTGTGGGATTCCCACCGGCGCGGGTCGGAACGACGGCCATAGGATCGGCCGAGCTGTTCTGAGCGAGAGGAGAACCGTCGTGCCCACCGAGAAGCCCGTCGTCGTCTACGGGGCCAGCGGCTATACCGGCCGACTCGTCTGCGAGTACCTGCGCGAGTACAACATCCCGTTCGTCGCCGCGGGACGCAGCGCGGAACGGGTCGAGACGGCGATGAAGCTCATCCCCGGCATCGAGACCGCCGACTACGAATGCGTGGCCGTCGACCACTCCGTGGAGGCCCTCACCGATCTCTTCACGGGCGCGAAGGTCGTCCTCAACATGGTCGGCCCGTTCGCCGAGCTGGGGCCCGACACGGTGGAGGCCTCTCTCGCGGCCGGGTGCCATTACACGGACACGACCGGCGAGCAGGACTGGGTCATGACGTGCGATGAGAAGTGGGGCGAGGCGTTCGCCGCGAAGGGGCTCCTCCTGTCCCCCGGCATCGCGCAGATGTACACGACCGGAGAGATCGCCGCGAACATCGCGCTCGAGACGCCCGGCCTCGACACGCTCGACATCCTCGTCCTGTGGAAGGGCTTCCCGACCGTCGCCTCGACCGCGACGATCTTCGCCAACCTCCTCTCGCCCCGGCACTACCTCGAGCAGAACACCTATCAGGCGTGGGAGGTCGAGCCGCACGAGGTCGTCGTGCCCGGTCAGCACGAGCTCGCGCTCGCGCTCGAGTGGGGAGGGACCTCGCATCCCGTGTGGTTCAAGCGCGACCCGCGCGTCGCGAACGTCAAGGCGCTCGGCGGTCTGTTCGACCGCGCGCGCATGAAGGCGGTCATCGAGGGCGCCGGGCAGGTCGCCGCGCAGGCCGCCGAGATGTCCCCCGAGGAGGCGAAGACGTTCCTCGCGCAGGTCGCCGCCTCGCAGCAGTCCGAGATGCCGCCGCGCGAGAACCAGCGCGTGAACATCTCGCTGGATTCCGTCTACGCGAGCGGCCCCGCCGGCAAGGTCCACGTCGTCCTCAACGGCACGTGCAACTACAAGCAGACCGGCCTCATGCAGGCCTACGCCGCGCACGCGCTCATCCACGGCACCCCGCGCCGCGCGGGCTTCGCCTCCGGCTGCCAGGCGTTCGGGCACCGTGAGCTGCTCGGCTGCCTCACCGCGTTCGGCCTCATGGCGCCGCCCACGATCACCGGGCACGTGAGTCCGGTCGCGGTCGCCGCACCGGCCAACAGCTACGGGCGCATCTAGCACCCGCGGGAACCGCGTCGGCCCCGGGGCTCCCCTCATCCCCTCCCCGGGGCCGGCGCCGACCCGCGTCCGCCCGCGCTCAGGCGCTGCGCAGCACGCGTTCGAGGCGTAGCGCGACCTGGAGCTCGGTGCGCCGGCCCGCGGTGAGGCCCGGCAGGAGGTCCTCAGCGTGGCGGACCCGGTTGCGCACGGTGTTCTCGTGCAGTCCGAGGATCGCGGCGGCGGCGACGTGGGTGCCGTGGGAGAGCCAGACGAGGAGCGTCTCGCGGATGCGCTCCATCCTCGGATCGTCGGCGGCGAGCGGACCGAGCTCCTCGGCCACGAAGCGCCGTGCGCGCTCCTCGTCGGAGAGGAGCAGCGCCTCGAGCCGCACGTCGCGGTAGGCGAGCACGCGCTCGGCGCCGACCCCCAGCGCGTGCTGCACGCCGGCGGCGAGCGTCGCCTCGTCGTACGCCCGACGCAGGCCGTCGAGCCCCGTCCACGCGTCGCTGATCGTCGCCGTCACGTCGAGGTCGACGAGCGCGCGGCGCACCGCCGCGGCCTCCCGCGTGCCGTAGCCGGCCGCCCGCCCGAGCCACACGACCCAGCGGCGCGCACCGCGCTGCACCGAGAGGACGTCGACGGCGGCGGCGGCGGCGCGCAGCGCCGGGAGCGCTCGGTCGATCTCGCCGCGCCCGTCGGCGTCGAGACAGACCGCGAGGTGCGTGGTGCGCAGCGGATATCCGAGCGCCCGCTCGATCTCCACGGGGTCGCTCGCCGTCACGTTCCCGTCGAGGACCTGCGCGAGCGTGGCCCGGCGCAGGTGCTCCCGCGTGCGGATCATGTCCGCCCGCGCCTCGTCGTACTGCGAGACGACCGCGACGAGCACCTGGTCGATGTAGGCGAAGAGGAGGACGGTCGGCTCGTGGATGAAGTCCGCGAGCGGCACGCCCGTCTGCTCGGACTCGCGACGACCGAGCTCGAACCACTCCTGCCAGTAACGCCCCATCCCGACGAGGTACGCCCGCTCGAGGAGGCTGACGGGGATGTCGAGCTCGGCGCTGAGGTCCGCGAAGGCGAGCGCGCCGAGCGGACTGAGGTTCTCGAGCTCGAGCCGGCCGGCGAACAGGTGGACCAGCGCCCGCACGTTCTCCAGGCAGCTCTGCTCGAGCGAGGAGACGAACGCCGCGTCCTCGGCGTGGTCCTCGTAACAGCGGTGGAGGATCTCCTCGAAGACCTGGCGGCCGATCGTGTCGGGGTCGAGCCGCGCCGCGAGATCGCGGGCGGGCACCGTCGCCACCGGCACTGTGGGCGCTGCTCCCATCGGGCGCGATCGTAACGCGGCCGGACGTCCGTGACGAATCAACGCGATCGGGGCGCGGGCGCGCGCGGACCGTCGCGGCGCGCTGAGCGCCTGACGAAACCCCGCACCGAGGTGGAGAGCGTCGGGGGACCTGCCCGCGGCGCTCCGTCAGCGCACGCCGAGCAGGTCCACGACGAAGACGAGCGTCTCGTCGGGACCGATGACCCCGCCGGCGCCGCGCTTGCCGTAGGCGAGCATCGGCGGGATCGTGATGCGCCGGCGTCCGCCGACGCGCATCCCGGCGACTCCCTGGTCCCAGCCGGCGATGACCTGCCCCTTGCCGAGGCCGAAGGCGAAGGTGCTGCCGCGGTCCCACGAGGCGTCGAACTGCTTGCCGGTCGCCCACGAGACGCCGACGTAGTGGACGTCGACGATCTTGCCGGAGACGGCCTCGTCGCCGTCCCCGACGACGATGTCCTCGATCTCGAGCTGGTAGGAGGGGTCCTGTCCGACCGGGACCTCGATGTCGGGCTTCTCGGAGAGCGACATGGCGCCCAACCTACCGGGCGGCCGAGGGCGGCTCCCTCCGGCTCAGCTCGAGCCGAGTGCCGCGACGCCGGCCGTCACGAAGGCGAGCGCGCGGTCGAGGAGCCGGATCGCCTCCTCCTCGAGGACCTCCTCCGTGGTCCCCGCGTCGACGGCATGGCGGCGGTCCTCGCCGAGGCGGTCGATGACGGCGACCGTCGCCGCCGCCGCCATCCGGGGCTCGAGCGCCTCGGCGTCGACACCGAGATCCTCGGCGATGGCCGCGCACAGCAAGCCCTCGAACCGCGCGAACTGCGCGCGCTTGCGGCTCTGCAGCTCCTCGCTCGCGTCGATGATCGCGTGCTGGCAACGCATCTCGCCGTCTCGCGCCCGCCAGGTCTCCTGCTCGGCGAGGATCCAGGACCGCAGGGCGTCGATCGCGGACTCGCCGTCATGGCGCTGCTGGAGCCGGGCCTCGAGACCGGCGAGCGTCTCCTCCTCGCGCGGGAAGACGAGATCCTCCTTGGACGGGAAGTACGAGGAGACCGTCCGCGGGGAGACGTCGGCGGCGTCGGCGATCTGCGCGATCGTCGTCGCCGCGTACCCCTGGGAGGAGAACAGCTCGAGCGCGGCACGCACGATCTCCTCGCGGGTCCGGTGCTTCTTGCGCTCTCTCAGTCCGGGGGCCACCTCACGACCGTAGCAAGTTCGTTACGGCCGCTGCAATTCTTCTCTGTGCGAAAGTTCACAGTGACTGTGTTTCTGCATCGACCGTGCTAACTTGCCCGGCGACCGGTCCCACGTCGGTCGCCGCCCATCCCCTCGCCCCGGAGTCCCATGTCGAGCTTTCTTGCGAGCCTCGCTCGCCACATCTCCCAGCACTGGAAGCGCAGCCTCGCGATCGCGATCGGCGTCATCGTCCTCCTCGGCGCCCTCGCCGGCGCAGGAGGGTCGGCGGCCGACGACTTCGAGGTCCCCGGCACCGAGTCGCAGGAGGCCATCGACCTCTTCCGCGCGCACACCCCCGCCCTCGCCGGCGGTGACGCGACGATCGTCTACAGCGTCGAGAGCGGCCGGGTCACCGACGGGACCGCCCGCGCGGCCGTCGAGCGCTCGCTCGAGGAGATCCGCGACGTCGAGGGCGTCGTCCAGGTGTCCGACCCCTTCGCCGGGGACTCCGGCGCGGTGGGGAGCAACGGCCGGATCGCCTCCGCGGACGTCCGCTTCGAGAAGGAGCAGATCGAGATCGAGAAGGAGGACGGTGAGGCGCTCGAGCAGGCCGCGCGCACCGCCGAGGACGGCGGCGTGGAGGTCGCCCTGCGCGGCACCGTCGTCGACGCCGCTTCGCAGCAGGAGGCCCCCGTCGGCGAGCTCGTCGGCATCGCGATCGCGATCGTCCTCCTCACCCTGCTCTTCCACTCCAAGGCGGCCATGGCCGCGACGCTCGCGGGCGCGCTCATCGGCGTCATCGTCGGGCAGATCCTCCTCGCCGCCCTCGCGAAGCCCCTCGGGCTGCCCGAGTTCGCCACGACGATCGCGGTGATGCTCGGCCTCGGTGCGGGGATCGACTACTCGCTGCTCATCATCGCGAGATACAGAGAGCAGATCGCCGCGGGCGACTCGGTGCGCGATGCCGCCGCGAAGGCCTCGGCGACCGCCGGGACCGCGGTCGTCGCGGCCGGCCTCATCGTCATGGTCGCGATCGCCGGACTCCTCGTCGTCGGGATCCCGGCGATCGGCAAGATGGGCCTCGGCGCCGCGATCGCCGTCGCCGCCGTCGTCGTCTCGGCGCTGACGATCCTGCCGATCATGATGGGCGCCCTCGCCAAGCGCCTGAAGCCGAAGGAGCACGCCCACGTCGAGCCCTCCCTGGGCTTCGGCCGCTGGGCCGAGCGGGTCACCGCCCGCCCGTGGCTGTCCGTCGCGGCCGGGGTGCTCGTCCTGCTCGTGTTCGCGTTCCCGATGACCGACCTGCGCCTCGGCCAGCCCGATGACGGCAACCAGCCGACGTCGAAGACGCAGCGCGTCGCATA
>JBFIDS010000045.1:0-13474 GCA_041603715.1 Paraconexibacter sp.
CGTCGGTGCCGAACAGTGTGCGAGCCATGCTCGACCGAGCCGGTCCGCCGGACGCGACTAGCGCTTGCTGAACTGCGGGCGCTTACGGGCCTTCTTGAGGCCGGCCTTCTTGCGCTCCTTCACGCGGGCGTCCCGCGTGAGGAAGCCGCGGCGCTTGAGCTCGCCGCGGAGGTTCGGGTCCGCCTCGAGCAGAGCCCGGGAGATGCCGTGGCGCAGCGCCCCGGCCTGCGAGCTGACCCCGCCGCCGTGCATGCGGGCGACGACGTCCATCCGCGTCTCGTAGCCGACCGTCTCGAGCGGTTGGCGGATGTTGCGCTGAAGCGTCTCGCGCGGGAAGAACTCCTCGAGCGGCCGCCCGTTGATCGTGTACGCGCCCGTCCCCGGCGTCAGCGTGACGCGGGCCACCGCGGTCTTGCGCTTGCCGGTCGCGCGGTAGCGCGCGCCCTCGGCGAGCTCGATCGCGGCCGTGATCGGCTGGAGGTCGACGACGTCGTCGTCGTCTTCGGAGTCCTGGTCGGCGTCCGCGGCGACGACACCGGACTCCTCGGCGTACGGGTCCTCGGCACCCTGGCCGAGCGGGTCGGAGCCCTCGAGGACGATGTCGACCTCGAGGTCCATGCCCGGGATGGCGGGCTTGACGCGCGGCGGGGCGTCCGCCTCGTCGACGTCCTCGGTGAGCGGGCCCTCAGCGGCGGGCTCCTCGGCAGCGGGCTCCTCGGCGACCGGCTCCGCGGCGGGCGCGGCCTCGGCGGGCTCCTCGGCGACCGGCTGATCGACAGCGGGCTCCTCGGCGGGCGGCGCGGTGACCTCCTCGGCGACGGGCTCCGTCGCCGGGGTCTCGGGCGCGGCCTCGTCGGGCGTCGCGTCGTCGTTCGGGGTCGTCTCGTCGATCATCGGGTCTCGATCTCCATCGGGCGGGGCTGCTGCGCCTGGTGCGGGTGGTCGGGCCCGGCGTAGACCTTCAGCTTCGTGAGCTGCTTGCGCGCGAGGCGGTTCTTGGGAAGCATGCCTTTGACGGCCTTGCGGATGACCTCTTCGGGCCGGCGGTCGAGCATCTCCTCGAGCGTGCGGGACCGGAGGCCGCCCGGGTACCCCGAGTGGCGGTAGTAGCGCTTCTCGGTGCGCTTGTTCCCGGTCACGACGATCTTCTCGGCGTTGACGACGACGACGAAGTCGCCGGTGTCGACGTGCGGGGTGTACTCGGGCTTGCCCTTGCCGCGCAGCGTGCTGGCGATCTGGGTGGCGAGCCGACCGAGCGTCTGGCCCGACGCATCGACGACGACCCAGTTCCGTTCGCGGGTGGCAGAGTTGGCGACGTAGGTCTTCATAGGCGTAAAAAGGCCGCACGGCAGGGCGCGCGGCGACCAGAGAGCATAGGGGATCGGCGACAGCGGCGGAGTGTGCCCTTCCGGACCCGACCACCGCCTGGGCATCGTCGCCGCGACGGGGTTCGCCGGGCGCTTTCCGTCAGCGCCGACATTATGATCCTCGCACAGCCGAGTCCGCCTCCGCCACCTCGGTGGGGACGGAACGGGGGACCCAATCGGATCTCGCGATCCATGGGGCGAATCCGGGCACCCGCCCGGGAGCGCGGACACTCACCGCGCGAGCCCGTCAGCTCACCCCGTAGGCCGCACAACGAGGAGCTGATCCAGATCACACCCCGGTCTGTCCCGACGTCGATCGCCGTCCTCGCCGTTCTGGCGGGCGGGTCCGTCGCCCCCGCCTCCGGCCAGGCGCAGGCGGGCGGCGCGTTCCCCTCCGAGCGGCCGCGGGCGACCGGCGTCACCTGTGCGATGTCGTGCGCAGGGCTCGAGTCGGTCACCGGTGGGAGCGTCGTGCGGATCACCGGCGAGGCGCTCGACGAGGTGGCGGTCGTCGCCTTCCTCGGCGGGAGCGGGACCGGGGACGACACGCTCGCGTTCGCCGCCGACCCCAGGCCCGGAGAGGTCCTCGCCCAGGTCCCGGCCGGCGCCGTGTCGGGTCCGGTGGCCGTCGCCACGGCCGACGGCAACGCCTCGAGGCCGACGCGGCAATCCGTGCGGGTCGTCCCCGGCAGCGCGTTCGCGGCGTCGGCGGGCGGCGTCGAGGCCCGCCTGGAGTCGACGCGCGTCTACTTCGCGGGCCGGCGCTCCGCCCAGCTGAGCTACTTCCTCCAGAGCGTGAGCCCCGCCGTCGTCAGCGCCGAGGTCATCCGCGCCCGCGACTCGCGTCCGATCGTGAGCTTCCCGGCGGCGAGCGTCGCGGGCCGTGCGGTGCACACCGTGACGTGGAACGGGCGTGTCCGCGGCCGGGTCCCCAGCGACGGGAGGTACATCTTCCGCATCCGCGTCGCCGGAGGCGACCCCGGGCCCGGCCGGGCCTCGGCGGCCCAGGCCGACGGCACGCTGCTCCTCGAGCGGCCGTTCACCTTCCTGCGCCATCGGTTCCCCGTCCGCGGCAAGCACAGCTACGGCGAGCACGCCGCGACGTTCGGCGCGTCCCGGGGCGGGCGCGCCCACCAGGGCCACGACGTGTTCGCGCGCTGCGGGACACCGCTCGTCGCCGCCCGTGGCGGGATCGTCAAGTTCGCCGGCCGCCAGAGCCGGGCCGGCAACTACATCGTCATCGACGCCGACGGCACCGGGCAGGACCACGCGTACATGCACCTGCGCGAGAAGGTCCGCTTCGAGAAGGGCGACCGCGTCTACACCGGGCAGCGGATCGGCTCGGTCGGCGACACCGGGGTCGCCTCCGGCTGCCACCTGCACTTCGAGATCTGGCGGTCCCCGGGCTGGTACACGGGCGGCCGGCCGATCGACCCATACCCGGCGCTCAGGCGCTGGGACGCGCAGGGCTGAGAGCCGCTCTACCCCGCGGCGAAGGGCACCGCGATCGTCGCGGGCGTCGAAGTGAAGGGTCCGGCGGCCGCAGCGAACGGGGCGAGGACGCCGTTGAGCGGCAGCGGGACGACGATCGCGTGCGTCCCGCTCGCGCCCCGGTCGACGGTCGGTCGGGAGGGGGCGCCGCCGACCGGCGCGACCGTGACACGCGCCTGTGACCCCTCCGAGAGGTCGAGGGCGACGTCGAACCGCAGCGCCGTCGCGTCCGCCGGAGGCGTCACGGTCATCGGCAGTCGCACGGAGCGCTCGGAGGGGGCGCCCGGGCCGGACGGCTCGTCGACGGCGAAGTCGAGGAGCAGGTGCTGCGTCGAACCGGCGCGCCCGGCGCCCTCGACGGAGCGCAGCGTCGTCGTGGGCGCCGAGACGCCCACCGGGTCGAAGGTGGGAATGGGCGCCGGGGGCGGGACGGGCGCCGGACCCGGCGTGGGTCGCGGGCCCGGCCGGGGCGGTGCTGCCGGGACGGGTCGTGCACCGGGTTGCGGCGAGCGATCCGGCGTGCGATCGGCCCCGGCGGGCGCGGTCGGGGCACGTGGGCCCGCGCGCAGGGCCGTGGTGCCGGATCCGGCCAACCGGTCCGGCGGGAGCGGCCGGGCGGCGCGCCCCGGACCGGGGACGACGTCTTCGGCACGACGGTCGGCCGGACTGTGTCCGGCGGAGCGCCCGGGCTTCGGTGCGCCCACCAGGATCTCGACCGTCGCGCGATGCTCGGGCTCGGGGGAGAGATCGGCGGGGACGGTGCGTCCGCCGGTCGCGACGTGGAGGACCGCTCCGGTGAGCGCCGCCGCGAGGACGAGGTACACCGAGAGGATGAGCGCCCCGCGCCGCCAGGTCATCACGGGGTGATCGGCAGGTCGGCCCCGAAGTTGAATACGTCATCCGTCGCACGCGGCGACGGGCGCGGTCATGTCCGAGGGCGCGCGCCCTCCGGGCCGCCTACTCCCACTCGATCGTGCCCGGCGGCTTGCTCGTGATGTCGAGCACGACCCGGTTGACCTCACGCAGCTCGCCGATCATGCGGGCCGCAATCGTCTCCAGCAGGTCGTAGGGCAGCCGGGCCCAGTCCGCCGTCATGGCGTCGTCGCTCGTCACCGCGCGGATCACGACGACGTAGCCATAGGTGCGCTCGTCGCCCTGGACGCCGACGGTGCGGACGTCGGGGAGCACGCAGAACGACTGCCACAGGTCGCGGTAGAGCCCCGCCTTGCGGATCTCGTCCTGCAGGATGTAGTCCGCGTCGCGCAGGGTGTCGAGGCGTTCCTTCGTCGCCTCGCCGCCGACGATGCGGATCGCGAGGCCGGGCCCCGGGAAGGGCTGGCGCCAGACGAGGCGCTCGGGCAGCCCGAGCTCGGCGCCGACCGCGCGGACCTCGTCCTTGAACAGGGCCCGCAGCGGCTCGACGAGCTCGAACTCGAGGTCCTCGGGGAGCCCGCCGACGTTGTGATGGCTCTTGATCGTGGCGGCGCCGGTCCCGCCGCCCGACTCGATGACGTCCGAGTAGAGCGTTCCCTGCACGAGGAACGCGGCGCCCTCCCCCGACTGGTCGTGCGCCGCGAGCTTCGCCGCCTCGTCCTCGAACACCCGGATGAACTCGGCGCCGATGATCTTGCGCTTCGTCTCCGGGTCGCTCACGCCGCGCAGCTTCCCGAGGAAGCGGTCCTCGGCGTCGACGGCGACGAGAGGGACCTTGAAGTGGTCGCGGAACGTCTTGACGACCTGCTCGCCCTCGTTCTTGCGCATGAGTCCGTGATCGACGAACACGCAGGTGAGCTGGTCGCCGACCGCGCGGTGCACGAGGAGCGCGGCGACCGAGGAGTCGACGCCGCCGGAGAGGCCGCAGATGACCTTCGCGTCCCCGACCTGGGCCCGGATGCGCGCGATCTGCTCCTCGACGATCGACGCGGCCGACCACGTGAGGTCGCACGCGCAGACCTCGGAGAGGAACGTCTTGAGGATGTCCTGCCCGAACGGGGTGTGGACGACCTCGGGGTGGAACTGGATGCCGTAGATGCCGCGTTCGCGGGACTCGAGGGCCGCGACCGGGGAGGCCGTCGAGGACGCGAGGGCCGTGAAGCCCGGCGGCGGCTCGAACACGGTGTCCCGGTGGCTCATCCAGCACGGCTGGGTGTCCGGGGTGCCGGCGAGCAGCGTCCCGTGCTCGTGGACCGTGAGCTCGCTGCGACCGTACTCCCCCACCTCGGCGCTCTCGACCTTCCCGCCGAGCTCGAGCGCGAGGAGCTGCATCCCGTAACAGATGCCGAGGACCGGGATGCCGAGCTCGAGGAGCTCGCGCTCCAGCTTCGGCGCGCCGGGTGCGTACACCGACGCCGGCCCACCCGAGAGGATGAGCCCCTTCGGCTTGCGGCGCGCGACCTCCTCGGCACCGACGTGGTGCGGGAGCAGCTCGCTGAAGACGCCGCACTCGCGCACCCGCCGCGCGATGAGCTGCGAGTACTGACCGCCGTAGTCGAGGACGACGACCTCGTCGACGGAGCGGGGAACGTCGACCGGGGCCGACTCGTCGACGAGCTCCGTCGCCGCCGTCGACTCCGTGGTGATGCCGTCCGCGGTCACGTGCGCGTTCCCCGGGGCCCGGTCAGGTCCCGGAGCCGGCGAGCGTCGGGGTCTTGTCGATCCCGTTGCCGTTGCCCTCGCCCGTGTGCGCGGCGGCAGCCGCGCCCCGTGAGCCCATCCCGACCTGCTGAGCGCTCTGCAGGAGCTTGCCCTCGGTCATGAGCGCCGGAGCGACGAGGACCTCGGCGCGGTTGAACTCCGCGAGGTCCTGGTAGCCGCACGTCGCCATCGACGTCCGCAGGGCCCCCATCAGGTTGAAGGTCCCGTCGTTCTCGTGGGCGGGACCCGTGAGGATCTCCGCGAGCGTGCCGTTCTGGACCGTCTGGACCCGGGCGCCGCGGGGCAGCGTCGGGTGGAAGGTCGCCATGCCCCAGTGGAAGCCGCGGCCGGGCGCCTCGTGGGCGCGGGCGAGCGGAGAGCCGATCATGACGGCGTCGGCGCCGCAGGCGATCGCCTTGGAGATGTCGCCGCCGGTGCGCATTCCCCCGTCGGCGATGACCTGGACGTACTCGCCCGTCTCCAGCATGTGGGTCGACCGTGCGCCCGCGACGTCGGCGATCGCGGTCGCCTGCGGGACCCCGAGTCCGAGGACGCCACGCGTCGTGCACGCCGCCCCGGGGCCGACGCCGACGAGCACGCCGGCCGCGCCGGTCCGCATGAGGTGGAGACCCGTGTGGTAGCTCGCGCAGCCTCCGACGACGACCGGGACCTCGACCTCGCGGATGAACTCCTTGAGGTTCAGCGGCTCCGAGGTCTGCGAGACGTGCTCGGCCGAGACGACGGTGCCCTGGATGACGAGGACGTCGAGCCCCGCCTCGAGCGCGAGCTCGTAGTGGCTCGTGACCCGCTGCGGAGTGAGCGACGCCGCGGTGACGACGCCCTGCTGCTTGATCTCGCGGACCCGCTGGGCAATCAGCTCCGGCTTGATGGGCTCCTGGTAGATCGCCTGCATCTCGCGCGTCGCGACGTCCTTGGGGAGCTTCGAGATGCGCTCGAGCTCCTCCTCGGCGTTCTCGTAGCGGGTGAAGATGCCCTCGAGGTTGAGGACGGCGAGCCCCCCGAGCTTGCCGATGATCCCTGCGGTGCGCGGCGAGACGACGCCGTCCATCGCGGAGGCGAGAAGCGGGGTCTCGAAGCGGTACGGGCCGAGCTTCCAGCTGATGTCGACGTCATCGGGGTCCCGCGTGCGCCGTGAGGGCACGATGGCGATGTCGTCGAATCCGTACGCGCGGCGGGCCTTCTTCCCGCGGCCGATCTCGATGTCCATGGTGGCGGCGATCCTAGGGGCGAGGGGTGACGAAAAGACCCCGCGCAAGCGGGGTCGAGATGGCTTCACTGGCAGCTGTGAGGCGGCAACTCACTGCCCTGGGCACCATAGCACCGGGCCTGGACGGTTCGGGGGCGAAGGACGCGTCGGTTCCGCTCTGCGCGGGAATCCGGCCGGGCGGAACCGCGGTCAGGTGACCTCGGCGGGTGCGGACACCCGCTCGACCTCGACGTCGCCGACGAGGCGCTCGACCTCGCGGGCGTCGATGAGGCCGGCGCCGAGGCGGGTCGTCGACTCGGCGCCGCAGGCGACCCCGAAGCGCAGGCACTCCTCCGCGGTCCCCCCGCCGTAGCGGGCCGCGACGTAGCCGGCGAGGAACGCGTCCCCGGAGCCGACCGTCGCGACGGCCTCCCGGGGCTCGACGCGGACCCGCAGCATCTTGCGCTCGCCCGCCGCGTCGTGCACGGCGGCGACGCAGCCGTCGGGCGCGGTCATGATCGCCTCCCCCGCGCCGAGCTGGACCATCTCGCGCACCGCGATGACCCGGTCCTCGTCATCGTTGAACTCGTGGCCGACGAGCTCCTCGGCCTCGAGCACGTTGGGGGAGATGAGATCGGGCTCCGCGCGGACCGCATGGCGCAGCGGATCGCCGTCCGTGTCGACGATCACGGTGACGTCGAGACGCTTGAGCTCCCGCACGAGCCCCGCGTACACGTCGGCCTCGACCCCGCGCGGCAGGGACCCGGCGAGGACCACGATGTCGGCCCCCCGGGCGAGGTAGAGCAGCTTGTCGCGGAAGATCTCGAGCTCCTTCGCGCTCACCGCGGGCCCGCGCTCGTTGATCTCCGTCATCACGCCGTTCGTCGGGTCGTGCACCGCGGTGTTCGTCCGCGACTCCTCGCGGATGCGGACGAAGTCGTTGAGGATCGACTCGTCGGTGAGCTGCTCGACGATGCGGGTCCCGGTCGGGCCGCCCTGGAAGCCGGTCGCGATCACGGGCTGCCCGAGGCTCTTCAGCGTCCGGGCGACGTTGACGCCCTTGCCCCCGGCCATCGTGGTCTGCTCGACGGTCCGGTGGCGTCGCCCGAGCCGGAAGCTCGGCACGCTGAGCGACTTGTCGATCGCGGCGTTGAGCGTGACGGTGATGATCATGCGACTCCGGTGTCCCCCGCCTCGCTTCCGCGCCGCGGCGCGCGCGAGCGGATCCGGCGACGCAGGAGGACGAGAAGCAGGCTACACCCGACGAGGGTCGCGAGCATGACCCTCGTCCGCGTCTGCCCCGCGAAGTCGCGCAAGCGGTCGGTCGCCGTCGCCTCCGTGACGTCCGTCGCGGTGACGAGCGGGACGCGGTCGATCACCCGCCCGCGGTAGCGGACCTCGATCGTGCCGACCCGCGACCGCGCGGGCAGAGGGCCGTCGACGATGCCCGGCGCCCCGAGCACGCGCGTCGTCGGGCGCTCTTCGCGGCGCGTCACGCGCTGCGAGGAGCGAGCCGCGACGAGGCGCACGCTCTCGTCGTCGCGGTAACGGAGGGTCGCCCGGCCGAGGACGGCGCCGGCCCGGACGCCGGGCGTGACGCGATAGCGGCTGAGCCCGTAGCGCAGGAGGGCGGCGGAGTCCTCCACCCGTGCCGACTCGCTCGGCTCGCCGAGCACGACGCTGACGACGTTCACCCCGTCCCGGGTCCCGGAGCCGACGAGCACGTAGCCCGCCCGCTGCGTGCGGCCCGTCTTCACGCCGTCGGCGAACGGGAAACGGCGTACGAGCAGGTTGCGGTTCTCGATCGAGCGACGGCGACTCCCGGTCCGCAGGGTCGCGTCCGGGCGGTTCATCGTCTCGCGCGCGAAGGCGTTGCGCCGCAGGACGAGCGCGAGCTTCGCGAGATCCGACGCCGTCGAGTAGTTGTCCTCGTCGTCGAGGCCGACCGGGTTCGCGAACCGGGTGTTCGTCAGCCCGATCTCTCGGGCCTTCGCGTTCATGAGGCGCACGAAGCGCTCGCGGGAGCCGCCGATGCGGACGGCGAGGGTGACCGCGGCGTCGTTCCCGGAGGCGAGCAGCAGGCCGCGCACGAGATCGCGGACGCTCATCTTCTCCCCCGGGCGCAGGCCGATCTGGCTCTCGATCGGGGCCGGGCGATAGTCGGCGGCGACGAGCACGTCGTCGAGCGAGGCCTCCTCGAGCGCGACGAGCGCGGTCATCATCTTCGTCGCCGAGGCGATCGACCGGCGATCGTCCGCGTTGCGCTGGAAGATGATGTCCCCCGTCGTCGGCTCGACGAGGATCGCTGCGGCGGCGCGGACGCGCGGCGGGCGGTCGCCGGACTCCTGGGCGGCGGCGGACGCCGGGGCGGTGCCCGCCGCGGCGGCGGCGAGGACCGCAGCCGCGCAACGGAGGACGGGACAGGACCTCACGGGCGGAGCTTGAGCTTCTGGCCGGCGCGCAGGGACTGCGGATCGAGCTCCGGGTTGAGCTCGAGGATGCGGTCGATGGTCACGTCGTTCTCGGCAGCGATCGCGGAGAGCACGTCCCCGGCCTTCACGGTGTAACGGGTGCGCGGCTTGCTCGGCTCCTTCGTCGTGCGCGTCGCCTCCCGCGTCACCGTCGGGGCGTCGGCCGTGTCCTCCGCCGTGGAGACGACGGTCGTGTAGACGGCGAAGAGTGCGACGAGGATCGCAATCGGCGCGAGGAAGCGGGCAGGGGAGCGGTGGTACGGCACGGTGTCGGAAGGATAGGTCGAAAGGGCGCGGGCGACTTCGACAGCGCGTCAGGGGGCGAGGGCCCACGCGGTGGCACGGAGGCGCTCCGCCTCGGAGCGGGCCGCCTCCGCCTGCTCGGCGACCGGGCGTCCGGACCGCGCGGCGGCGTCCACGATCGACCGCGATGCGGTGACGAGACCCGCCGCCCGCCCCGCCGAGAACGCCGGCGCGAGATCCTCGACCCGTCCCCCCTGCGCGCCGACCCCCGGCAGGAGGAACACCGCCGTGGGCATGAGCTCGCGCATCCGCGCGACGTGCTCGGGCTCCGTCGCCCCCACGACCGCACCCACGTCGGAGAGGCCGGAGCGGCCGCGCGCCCCCGAGCCGAGATCCGCGACGAGCGCCGCGACGTGCTCCCACAACGCGCCGCCCCCGTCGAGGAGGAGGTCCTCGACGTCGGCCGCGCCGGGGTTCGAGGTCCGGACGAGGACGAACACACCCGCGCCGGCGGGACGGCTGACGTCGAGGAGCGATCGCAGCGTGTCCGCCCCCATGTAGGGCGCGGCGGTCATCGCGTCGGCCCCCAGCCCCTCGATCGGCCCCCATGGCGAGGGGGTCGTCCCGACGAGCGACTGCGCGTAGGCGGTGGCGGAGACGTCGATGTCCCCCCGCTTGCCGTCGGCGAGCACGAGCAGCCCCGCGGACCTCGCGGCGTCACACGTGGCCCCGAGGGCGGCACGCCCGGCGGTCCCGAGTCGCTCGAAGCAGGCGAGCTGCGGCTTGATCGCGACGACGGCCGGGCCGACCGCCTCGATCACCGCGGCGCAGTGCGCGGCGACGGCGGCCGCCGCCCGCACGGCCGGATCACGTGCCGGGCCACAACGTGCGAGCACGCTCGCGGCGGCGAGCCCCGGGCCGTCCCCGTCCGACGCGTCCGCCTCCATGGCACGGACCCACAGCCGGCCCGGGTCGGGGTCGAGGCCGAGGACGACCTGGCTCTCCCGGCCGGCGACGAGGTCCGCGAGGCGGTCGCCGAACCCGACGACGGGAGAAGACGCCCGGACGGTCAGCGTCTACCCCTTGACGGCCTTCTTCAGCGCGGTCCCCGCGGTGAACTTGGGCGCCTTGGACGCGGCGATCTGGATCCGCTCCCCGGTCTGCGGGTTGACGCCCTCACGCGCCGAGCGCGCGGTGACCGAGAACTTCCCGAAGCCCGAGAACGCGATCTCGCCGCCCGCGGAGAGCGTGTCCTCGATCGTCGCGAGGACCGCGTCGACGGCGCTCCCGGCATCCTTCTTCGCGAGCCCCGACGTCGCGGCGACGCGATCGACGAATTCCGATTTGGTCACTTCGAGCCTCCCTCGTGGGACCGGATGGTGAGGCGACGCTACCAACGGGCACGGACGGCGAGATCGAGCGGTCCTCGCCATCTGGCACGATGCCGCCGTGCCCCTGGACCGCATCGCGTGGCTCGTCACCGTCGGCATCTGCGCCCTCGCCGTCGTGCTCCTCCTCATTGCCGGGTACTCCGGCTACGCGGCCGTGACGGGGGCCGTCGGCGCCTCCGCGGCGCTCAACCTGAGATGACTCCCGACGCGCGGGACGGCAGCGTTCATCGCGCACCGAGCCAGTCGAGCAGCGCGCGGGCCGCGGCGCCGCGGTGGCTGATGGCCGCCTTCTCCTCCGGCGTGAGCTCGGCCATCGTGCGCGGACGCCCGTCGGCGCCGGCCGGCGCCCACGCGACCGTGTCGTCGGGCACGAAGGCGGGGTCGTAGCCGAACCCCCCGCTCCCGCGCGGGTCGGGGTCCAGGCGGCCCGTGCAGCGACCCTCGACGACGTGCTCCGTGCCGTCCGGATCGACGTAGGCGAGGGCGCAGACGTACGCGAGGCCGCTGCCCGCCGGAGCGTTGTCGAGGAGCTTCGCGAGGTTCTCCTCGTCGGTGGCGTGCTCCCCGGCGAAGCGCGCCGAACGGACTCCGGGTGCACCCCCGAGCGCCTCCGCGCAGATCCCCGAGTCATCGGCGATCGCGGGGACCCCGAGCGCGGCGACGGCGGCGCGTGCCTTGTCGAGCGCGTTGGCGGCGAAAGTCGTGCCCGTCTCCGGCGGGAGCACGACGTGGTCGGGCAGTGCGGCGACGTCGTGCGGGGCGAGGAGGTCGTCGAACTCACGGGCCTTGTGGGCGTTGCGCGTGGCGAGGACGAGCTCCACCTCAGGCCCCCGGGAGGTCGCGCGGGATGGCGACCGGATCGACGACCACGTGATCGACGGTGCCGATCGGGAGCTGGAGGAAGCGCGTCCCCACCGTCCGGAAGGTCTCGGGGTCGCCGGTGGTGAGGAACCGGTACTCCCCCTCCCCCTCGCGTGTCGCGTGGAGGTCGCGCGAGCGCAGGGCGTGCTCGACCTGGCGGGCGAGGGCGGCGCCGGAGCTGACGATCGTCACGTCGCGGCCGAGCGCGCGCTGGAGCATCGGGCGCACGAGGGGGTAGTGGGTGCAGCCCAGGACGACGGTGTCGACCCCGGCGGCCCGCAGGGGGGCGCAGGAGGCACGGACGACGTCGACGAGCGCGTCGCTGAAGAGCTCGCCGCCGTCGCCGCCGGCCTGGATCATCGGGGCGAGCTCGGGGCACGCGACGGAGGTGAGGGTGACGTGCGGATCTGCGCTGAGGACCGCCTCGTCGTAGGCGCGGGAGGCGACCGTGGCCCGCGTGGCGAGGAGGCCGATCCGCCCGTTGCGGGTCGAGGCGACGGCCTGGAGCGCCTCGGGCCGCACGACCCCGAGCACGTCGACGCCGAGGGTCGTCTGCAGCATGCGGGCCCGCAGCGCCGGCAGGGCCGCCGCCGTCGCCGAGTTGCAGGCGGCGACGACGAGCTTGACCCGCCGGCGCACGAGCTCCTCGGCGATGTCCATCGCGAACGTCTCGAGCTCGGCGGCGGACCGCTCGCCGTAGGGGAAGCGTGCGGTGTCGCCGAGGTAGACGAAGTCCTCCTGCGGCAGCGCGACGAGCAGCTCGTGGAGGACGGTGAGGCCGCCGACGCCGGAGTCGAAGACCCCGATGGGCCGGTCACGCGGGGAGGGGCTGGGGTCGGGCACCGTCGGCGAGTCTAATGTCGCCCCCCTCCGCGGGGATCACTTCCCGACGCTGTCGATGGCCTGCTTGAGCTCGCCGATGATCTTCGCGGAGATCCCGTGATCGCCGCCCTTGCGGCCGGTCGCGACGACCGCGGCGAGCACTCCGGCGACGAGCAGGATGAGGGCGACGTACTCGACCGTGCCCTGTCCCGACGGCTCGGTGAGGCGCACGCGGAGGTGGTGGAACTGGGCGTGGAGGTATCCCATCTGACGGTGGACCATGGTGGTCTCCTTCGCTCGGTGTGAAGCCGGCGCGGGTCGCGACCGGCACGCCGCAGTCAAACGCGAGCAGGCGTGACGGTCCTAGACGGGAACTGCGTAGATTCCTCGCAGATCGAGTGACGGCCCCCGTGACGGGACGGCAGCGGACACGGAACGGCCGGGCTATACTCGGCTTCGGCGCCGCGCGAACGGCGCCGCTTTCGTATGAAGGGTCTGCTGACACGTCTCCGCGGCCTCGCGACCCCGCTCCGCGGCCTCACCACGCGCCTGCCCCGGCGCTCACACCGATCGCCCGCCGATCCGGTGATGCCCCCTGCGCCGCCGGCGTCCGGGCCCGCCGGCCTGGAGGTCTCCGACCCCTCCGCACCGCCCGATCCCGGCTTCCGCGACCGCGGCCGCCTGCGCCGGCGCCTGCGCTACCTGCGTCGCGTCCGGGAGCTCGGCTTCCGCGACCTCGGCGGCCTCGTGTTCGACCTCCATCGCTTCGGCCGCCGCGGAGACGACCTCGTCGCGCAGAAGCTGCACGCCCTGAGCGCCGTCGACCAGGAGCTCCGTGCGCTCGAGCGGGTCCTCGGCGACGAGCGGCCCTTCCACGAGCTCCGCGAGCCCGGACTCGCCGCCTGCCCGCGGTGCGCGGGCATCCACGGCAGCGACGCGCGCTACTGCCCGGCGTGCGGCACCACCCTGCGTGGCCCCCAGGCGATC
>JBFIDS010000046.1:0-13432 GCA_041603715.1 Paraconexibacter sp.
CGGAGCTCGGGCAGTGGCCGTTCACGGAGGGCCCCGGGTTCGGCGCGGCGCGCAACCCCTACGACCTCGAGCGCACCCCGGGAGGGTCGAGCGGAGGCTCGGCGGCCGCGGTCGCCGCCGGGCTCGTGCCTGCCGCGATCGGGTCCGACGGTGCCGGGTCCGTGCGCATCCCCGCCGCGTGGTGCGGCCTCGTGGGGATCAAGCCGAGCCGCGGGCTCGTCCCCGGGGGCGGGTGGTTCGACCTCTTCCACGGGCTGTCGACGAACGGCCCGCTCGCGCGCGATACCGCGGATGCGGCACTGCTCCTCGACGTCCTCGCGGACACCGGCACGCGGCACGCCGACGCGGCGAGGTCCGGCGCCGACCCGGCGCGGGGCCCGGGCCGCCTGCGGATCGGCGTGTCCTTCGCGACGCCGTGGTTCGTCCCGGGGAAGGTCCACCCCGACGTGCGCAGCGCGGTCCTGCGGGTCGCCGACGTGCTTCGCGGGCTCGGTCACGAGGTGATCGAGGCCGAGCCCGATCACGGGCTCGCGGGCATGGCGTTCCTCCCGCGCGGGACGAACGGCGTGCGGCGCGGGCTCGCGTCGCTGGGTCCCGGTGCGGTCGTGGAGGGGCGCACGCGTGAGCACGCTCGGCTCGGCGGCCTGCTCGGCGGGCCCCTGCTGCGCGGCGCGAAGGCTCTCGAGCCCCTGCTCGCGGGGCGCATGGCGAAGGTCTACGAGCGCGTCGACGTCCTTCTCGCTCCGACGACCGCGCGGCCGGCGCTCCGGGTCGGCCACTTCGACGGGCGCTCGTACTGGCCGACCGGGACGGGCATCGAGGCGGCGTGCCCGTTCGCGTTCCCGTGGAACGTCGTCGGCTGGCCGGGTATCAACGTCCCCGCGGGCACGTCGGCCGGTGGCGTCCCTCTCGGCGCCCAGCTCCTCGGGCGCGCGGGGGACGAACCGGGGCTCCTCGCGCTCGCGGCGCAGCTCGAGACGGTCGAGCGGTGGCACGAGCGCCGTCCCGACGACGCGGCGCTCGCGGCCGCCGCCTCCGGCTGAACGACGGAGACCTCTCCGCATTCTTCCCGCAGATCGTGCGGGCCGGTGCCGACGAGGTGTCGCCGACCGGAGCTTAGGTTCGTGGTCAGTCCATCGACCACCCGACAGGAGACCCACCGTGCGCAGGACGATCGTCGTCGCCACCCACGGGGACGACGACCATTCGCGCGACGCCGTCGCGCTCGCGACCCGTCTCGCCCGCCTCTCCGGAGCCAGGCTCGTGCTCGCCGGCGTCTGGAGCTCCCCGCTCGGCCCCGCCGACGAGGTCTACGCCCGCGCGGTCGGCGATGCGCTCGCCACGTCGCTCGAGCGCCTGCATTCCGAGCTGCCGGTCGGCGTCGAGGCCACCGTGCAGGTCCGCTCCGACAGCTCGGTCCCGCACGGGCTCCACTCCATCGCGACCGAGACCGGCGCCGAGCTGCTCGTCCTCGGACCGTCGCACCGCGGGCGGATGGCCCGCTTCGCGCGGGGGACGGTGGCCGCGGTCCTCCACGACGCGCCCTGTGCCGTGGCGGTCGCGCCGGCCGGCTACCGCGACGTCGAGGCGACGCCCGCGGACGTCGTCGTCGCCTGGGACGGCTCGGCCGAGGCACGAATGGCGCTCGATTCGGGCGTCGCCATCGCGCAGCAGACCGGCGGCACCGTCCGGCTCATCTACGTCATGGAGACCCCCGCGCAGCTCGCGAGCTCGGCGTGGGTGGGTGCCCCGGCGCCGCAGGAGTGGTTCGACCAGCTCCGCGAGCGCGCCCACGAGATCGTCGCCGAGGGCGAGGATGCCGTCGCGGGTCGTGCGCCGGCGAGCACGCACGTCGTCGAGGGCCGACCGGGCCTCGAGATCTCCCGCCTCGCCGGCGACGCCGCGCTCGCCGTCGTCGGCTCCCGCGGCTACGGGTCGATGCGCCGGATCGTGCTCGGCAGCGTGAGCAGCGAGCTCGTCGCCCACGGCTCCGTCCCGGTCCTCGTCGTCCCCCGATCCGCCGTCGCGGCGCCCGTCGCCGGCGACGCCCTCGCCCCCTCGACCCCGGCCTGACCCGCGTCCCGCCCAGGAGACCCACGCATGTCCACCGCCCAGCGCGTCATCGTCCTCGGATCCAGCTTCGCCGGCATGACCGCCGCGCTCGAGCTGCGCAAGCACCTCGACGACCAGCACGAGATCGTCGTCCTCGACCCGCGCGAGGACTTCACGTTCATCCCGTCGCTCATCTGGCTGCCGTTCGGCATCCGCGACGCCGACGACGTCACGTTCCCGCTCCAGCCGCTCTACGACCGCAAGGGCATCCGCTTCGTCGCCGAGGCGGCCGCGCGGATCGACGCCGTCGCCCACACGGTGACGACGACCTCCGGCGAGGTCCTCTCCTACGACCGCCTGCTCGTCGCGACCGGCCCGCGCCTCGCGTTCGAGCGGATCCCGGGGCTGGGCCCCGAGACCGGCCACACGCAGTCCGTGTGCAACCTCGAGCACGCCGAGATGGCCCGCCACCGCCGAGCCGTACCTCGGCCACTTCGGGCTCGGCGGGGTCGGCGACTCGTCCGCCCGGGTGGGGAAGTTCCTCGACCGTCTCGGGATCGAGGCCGTCACGAACGCGACGATCGACGAGGTCCGCGACGGGGAGATCGCCCTCGCGGGCGGTCGGACGCTCCCGTTCGCCTACTCGATGATCGTGCCGCCGTTCGCCGGCGTCGACGCGGTCACCTCGAGCGAGGGGCTCGCGAACCCGGCGGGCTTCGTGCCCATCGACGACGAGTTCCGTCATCCCGAGCTGCGTGAGGTCTATGCGGCCGGCGTCGCCACGGCGATCGCCCCGCCGGAGGACACCAAGGTGCCCGCAGGCGTTCCGAAGACGGGTCAGATGAGCGAGACGATGGCGAAGGTCGCCGCGCACAACATCGCCGCCGACATCCAGGGCGGCGCGCGCACGACGATGCCGATCGGCGACCTCAGCGCGATCTGCGTCCTCGACGCGGGGAACGGCGGCATCGTGTTCAAGGCCGACCACGTCCTCGCGCACGGACGCTACGCCGGAGGCGACGAGCCGACCGCCCGCGTCATGACCGGCCCGCAGGCCCACTGGGCGAAGCTCGCCTTCGAGCGCTACTTCCTCGCGAGCCGCAAGCGGGGCGTCACCGTCCCGTAGCCCGTCAGGGGGCCGGGTGGATCACCCCCGTCGCCGGGTCCGAGCGCAGGGAGGATCCGTTCGGAGCGGATCGCACCCCCGGTTCGCGGCCCGGCGGCTGGCGCGGCGCCACGAGCGCCGGGGCGGCCGGGACCGGGCGCGTGACGCCGTCGCCGTCGACGCGCAGCGGCTCGTCCCAGTGGGTGATGTCGAGGGCCGGCCCCTCATCGATCACGTAGCGGGCGGAGTCCTCGAGGACCGTGACGCGCAGGAGCGAGCCGCGGATCGTGAGGCGGAAGCACAGGCGCGTGATGGCCGGGGGCAGGCGCGGACGGAACGCCTCGCGCTCACCGTGGTCGCGGAACCCACCGAGCCCGGCGACGACGGCGAGGACCGCGCCGGCGAGCGACGCGATGTGGAGGCCGTCGTGCGTGTTGCGGTGCAGGTCGTCGGTGTCCATCAGCGCCGCTTCGCGCAGGTACTCCCACGCGAGCGGCAGGTGCCCGACCTCGGCCGCGACGACCGACTGCGCGCACGCCGAGAGGGACGAGTCGCGCACGGTGATCGGCTCGTAGTGCTCGAACGCGCGCCGTTTCTGCCGGGCGTCGAAGGCGTCGCCGCGCATCCACAGCGCGAGCACGAGGTCGGCCTGCTTGATGACCTGCCGGCGGTAGAGCTCGAAGTACGGGTGGCGCAGGAGGAGCGGGTAGCTCTCGGGCGTCATGCGCTCCCACGGCCAGGCGGCGTGATGCAGGAAGCCGGCGTCCTGGGGATGCACGTCGAGGTCCTCGTCGAACGGGATGTACATCGCGTCGGCGGCCTTCCGCCAGCAGGCCCGCTCCTCCTCATCGACGTCGAGCTCCCCGGCGACGTCCGGGTGACGCTCCGCGGCGAGCGCCGCCTCGCGGAGGTTCGTCTGCGCCATGAGGTTGGTGTAGACGTTGTCGTCGACGAGGGCGCTGTACTCGTCGGGGCCCGTCACGCCGCTGATCCGGAACGCCCCGTCGCGGTCGTGGAAGCCGAGGCCCATCCACAGCCGCGCGGACTCCACGAGCAGGGGAAGGCCGTGCTCGCGCTCGAACTCCTCGTCACCGGTCGCCCGCACGTAGCGGCGCACGGCGTCGGCGACGTCCGCGTTGACGTGCATCGCGCCGAGCCCCGCCGGCCAGTACCCCGAGCACTCCTCGCCGTGGATGGTGCGCCAAGGGAGGATCGCGCCCGGCAGGCCGAGGTGGTCGGCGCGCTCACGGGCGAGGGACAGCGTCGATGCGCGCCAGGTGAGCGCGTTGCGCGAGACCCGCGGGTCGAGGTAGGTGAGCGCAGACAGAACGAACGTCTCCGTATCCCAGAAGGCGTGACCGTCGTAGCCGTTGCCGGTGAGGCCCTTCGCCCCGATCGCGCGGCCCTCGCTGCGGGCGCCGGCCTGGAGGAGGTGGAAGAGCGCGAAGCGCAGGGCCTGCTGGATCTCGGGGTCGCCGTCCAGCTCGATGTCCGCCCGCGCCCACCAGGCGTCGAGGAACTCGCGCTGCTGCAGCGCGAGGCCTTCCCAGCCCTCGGCGAGCGCGTTCTCCAGGCTCGCCTCGACCTGATCGCGCAGCCACTCGACCGTCTGGCGCGAGGACCAGTGGTAGGCGAGGAGCTTCGTCACGGCGAGCTTCTCGCCGGGCTGGAGGCGGACGGAGATCGTCACGCGGCCGAGGTCGTCTTCGACATCGACGGACTCGCGCCGGTCGGGGGGCCCCTCGATGACGTGGTCCATGCCGGACGCGACCGACAGCTTCGTCCGGCGGGTCGTGTGTGCGAGTACGGTCCGGTACCCGTCGCACACCGCCATCCGCGGCTCGAGCGCGGACTCGATCCGGCGGCCGGCCCGGGGGTCGTCGTGCGCCTCGCGGTCGCGCTGGTTGACGACGAGATCGGACTGCAGCGCGATCCGCAGGGGCGCGTCGAGCGCCTCGACCTCGAAGTGGATCGCCGCGACGCTGCGCTGCACGAAGGAGACGAGCCGGCGGCTGCGGACCGCGATGCGGTGCCCGTACGCCGAGCGCCAGATCATCTCGCGGTCGAGCGTGCCGGCGCGGAGGTCGAGGGCGCGCTCGTGCGCCTCGACGACGCCGCGCTCGACGTCCACGGGCTCGTTCTCCACGAGCAGCCGGATGATCTTGCCGTCGGCGACGCCGATGAGCGCCTGGCCGTCCTCGGCGAAGCCGTAGCCGCGCTCGCCGTACTCCAGCGGGTAGCTCTCGTAGAAGCCGCTGAGGTACGTGCCGCTGAGGAAGCGGGGCTCGCCCTCGTCGGGGTTGCCGCGCAGCCCGAGGTTCCCGTTGCCGAGCGAGAAGAGCGACTCGAGGCGGCCGAGGGCGGCCCCGTCGACGCCGTGCTCGACGAGTCGCCAGGGCTCCGGGGGGTCGAGGGCGTCAGGCATGGCCGAGGTCGATCCGGGTGAGGTCGGTGAGGACGATCGTCGCGCCGTGATCGCGTAGCTCGGCGCCGCGGTCGCCGGCACGGTCGACCCCGACGACGCAGCCGAACCCGCCCGCGCGGCCCGCGGCGACGCCCGCGGGCGCATCCTCGAGCACTGTCGCCTGCGCGGGATCGACGCCGAGATCACGCGCTGCGGCGAGGAACGCGTCGGGCGCGGGCTTGCCGGCGATGCCCTCGCGGGCGATGCGCTCGCCGTCGACCCAGGCGTCGAAGGCGTCGTCGAGTCCGACGGAGCGCAGGGCGGCCCGAGCGTTCGCGCTCGAGGAGACGAGGGCGCACGGGACGCCGAGGGCCCGGGCGGCCGCGATCAGCGCGACCGCGTCGGAGTAGGCCTCCACGCCGTCGGTCGCGATGATCTCCTTCACGCGCTCGTTCTTGCGGGCGCCGACCGCGTGGGCGGTGAGGGCGTCCGGTTCGTCGCCAGGCCCGCCGTCGGGCAGCTCGATGCCGCGCGCGGCGAGGAAGGTGCGGACGCCGTCGAGGCGGCTGCGCCCGTCGACATGGGCGCGGTAGTCCTCCTCGATCGTGAACGGCGGTCCCGCGCCGAGACGGGCGAGGAGGGGGTCGAACGTCTCCTTCCACGCACGCGCGTGCGCCACGGCGGTGTCGGTGATGACCCCGTCGAGATCGAAGAGGAGCGCGGCCTTCGCATCGAGTCGGACGCCGTCGATCCGTCCACCCTACCCGCCGGGCGTGATGGGCTTCACGTCTCGGGCTCGGGCACGACGACGACGGGCCGGTCGGCTTCGTGCAGGAGCGCGTGGGACACGCTGCCGAGCGCCGCCCGGATCCGGCCGAGGCCCCGCGAGCCGACGACGATCTCGGCGGCGTCGCGCGTGCGTGCGAGCTGGGCGAGGGCGATCGCGGGCGACCCGACGACGATCTCGCGCTCGAGCCTCGCCCCAGCCGCGAGCGCGGGGTCGAGGGTGTCGAGCGCGTGCTCGGCGCGCGCGGTCATCGCCTCGATGGCGGGGAGCGCGAACCCGGCGCCCGAGGAGGACGCGAGGTCGGAGACGACGCAGGCCGCGACGATCGTGCTCCCGGGGGCGAGACGGCGCGCTGCGTGGCGGAGGGCGGCGGCCGCGCCCGCGGACCCGTCGTAGCCGACGATCACGACCTCCGGCTGGTCGCCGCCCGCCGCGGAGGCCCGGGAGATCGCATCGACGGGGACGACGACGAGCGGGCGCTCCGCGTGCTGGAGCAGCGCGTGCGAGACGCTCCCGAGCATCCACCGCAGCGTGCCGCTGCCGCGCGAGCCGATCACGATCTCGTCGGCGTCCTCACCTGCGGCGACATCGGCGATCGCATCGGCGGGACGTGCCTCGATGATCCGGCTGTCGTGCCTGGCGCCGGCGAAGGTGTCCTCGGGGATCCCGGCGAGGAGGTGCTGGGCCTCGGTGCGCTGCTGGTCGACGGCGTCCGTGATCGCCTGGGCGGGCGGAGCGCCGACGAACCCCGAGCCGAGGTCCATCCCGGCGAGGTCGGCACCGAGCGGGGTCGCGTGAACGACGACGACGCGGCCCTTCGGGGTCGCGCGACGTGCGGCGAGGCGCACGGCGGCGCGCGCCGCATGCGATCCGTCGTAGCCGACGACCTCGACGGGGCCCTTGATGTCCTGCGGGTCGGGGCTCATGTCGTGGTGATACCCCGTGGGGTGGCGCGCAAGCACGACCCGTTGGCGACGCGACGGCTCACCAGTCCGGCTCGTAGCCGCTCTCGAGGGTCTTTCCCGGCCGGCGCCACTCCGGCTCGTTCTCGAACTTCTTCTCGAGGTTGAGCCGCCGGAAGTAGCGGAAGACAGGTCCGTAGGTGAAGCGCTGGACGTTGGCGGCAGCCGACCCCCACGGGTCGGGGTCGTGGAACGGCGTGTAGTGGTCGGGAAAGCCCGGCATCGTGCAGCCGATGCAGATGCCGCCGACGTTCGGGCATCCGCCGACCCCGCCCATCCAGCCACGCACGGGCACGTTGCACTTCACGACGGGTCCCTTGCAGCCGAGCTTCACCAGGCAGCGCACGTCGTCGCCGTGCGTCGTCGCGAACTTGCCCTGCTCGGTGAAGCCGGCGCGGTTGCAGCCCTCGCGCGTCGTGCGGTCGAACATCTCGACCGGGCGCAGCTGCGGATCGAGCTCGGGGGCGGGACCCTTGCCCGCGACGTGCCAGACGAGCTGCAGGAGGATCTGCGTGATGTTGTCGGGCTGGGACGGGCATCCGGGCAGGCAGACGATGGGCAGCCCCCCTCGGGTGCGCCAGCCCCACCCGAGGTAGTCCGGGAGGCCCATCGCGCCGGTCGGGTTGTTCCGCATCGCGGGGATCCCGCCGTACGTCGCGCACGTGCCGACGGCGAGCACCGCGGCGGCCCTCGGGGCCAGCCGGTCGACCCACTCGTTGACGGTGATCGGCTGCCCGTCGAACTCGTTGACACCGAACCCGCTCCAGTAGCCCTCCCCGCTGATCTCCTCGTTGCCGATCGCCCCCTCCACCACGAGGACGTAGGGGACGTCGCCCCCGTCCGCCGCCCGGTGGAACGGCGCCATGAAGTCGTCGCCGTTGGCGACCGCGAGCATGTGGTTGTGGAGCTCGACGCGCGGGAGCCCCGGGATTCCCCCGAGGAGGAGGTCCTCGATGCTCGGGTTCGTCGCGCCGGTCATCGCGACGGACTCGCCGTCGCAGCCCAGCCCGCCCGTGACCCAGAGGATCTGGACGGTGTCGGTCATGGCCCCACGGCGCTGCGGGCGCCGGTGCGAGAGGTGGAGGCGACGGGCTCGGGGCGTCCGATGTGGAACCCCTGCGCGTGGCCGACGCCGTAGTCGGTGACCATGTCGAGCGTCTCCTGGTCGCCGACGAACTCGGCCGTCGTCCGCAGGCCGAGATCGCGCGCGATCCCCGCGACGTTGCGCACGATGACCTGGTCGGTGGTGCTGCGCGGCAGGTCGCGGATGTAGTCGCCGTCGATCTTCAGCCAGTCGAGCGGCAGGTGCTTGAGGTGCGACAGCGAGGCGAAGCCGGCACCGAAGTCGTCGAGCGCGAACGTGCAGCCGAGGCTACGCAGCCGGTGGGCGAACGCGGCCGCGGCCTCCATGTTCGCGATCGCGGCCGACTCGGTGATCTCGAAGACGAGGAGGCGCGGGTCGATCCCCGACGCCTCGACGCGGCGCGCGATGATCTGCGGGAGCTCGGGCTGGGCGAGCGAGCGCGCCGAGAGGTTGACCGCATAGGTGAGAGGTCCCCGCGGGCCGGGGCGAGCCTGCGTGTCGGCGATCAGCTCGAGGGCGCAGTCGATCATGTAGCGGTCGAGCTGGACGATCATGCCCGTGCGCTCCGCGGTCGGCAGGAAGTTGCCAGGGGCGATCGGCTGGCCGGCCTCGTTGAGGATGCGCACGAGCAGCTCGTACTGCGTGACGCACCCGAGCACCGTGTCGTGGATCGGCTGCCGGTAGGCGACGAGTCCACCGGCGTCGAGCACCTCCCGCAGCCGCTGGGTCCACGAGGCGCGCACCTGGCGCTGGGCCACCTCGCCCGTCCCGGGCCGGTGGACGATGACACGGTCGCGGCCCTGCTCCTTGGCCGCGTACATCGAGACATCGGCGGCGATCATCACGTCCTCGGGGATGGCCCCCTCGCCGTAGCCCGCCAGGCCGGCGCTGCAGCTCACGTTCACCCGGGTGCTGTCGACGACCACGACGCCCGCCCGGATCGTCCGCAGCACCTCGCGCGCGAGCGCCGTGGCCGGTTCGGTCCCGGTGTGGGGGAGGAGCACGGCGAACTCGTCGCCCCCCAGCCGCGCGACGATGTCGGTCGACCGCATCCGCGTCTGCAGGATCGTGGCGATCCGCTTGAGGATGTCGTCGCCGACCGCGTGCCCCTGCGCGTCGTTGACGTCCTTGAGGCTGTCGATGTCGAGCAGGAGGAGCGTCCCCTCGGCGCCGTAGCGGGCCGCGAGCGCGATCTCGCGCGCGAAGTGCTCCTCGAAGGACCGGCGGTTGAGGAGCCCGGTGAGCGCGTCGTGCTCGGCGAGGTGGCGCAGCTGCGCCTCGGCCGCCTTGCGCTCCGAGACGTCGCGGATCGCGCTGATGACGAGCGTCCCCTGGTCGGTCTCGAGCGGGCTCAGGCTGATCTCGACGGGGAACTCGGTGCCGTCCCGCCGGCGGCCCCGCAGCTCCTGGTCGTGGCCCATCGCGCGGGCCGAGGCGTTCCTCATGAAGCCCTTCTGGTGCTGGCGGTGCTGCGCGCGCGCCCGCTCCGGGATGAGCTCGCCGACGCTCTGGCCGATGAGCTCCTCACGTGGATGGCCGAACAGCTTCTCGGCCTGGGCGTTGACGAGGGCGATGTGCCCGTGGGCGTCCACGATGACCATGGCGTCGGGGGCGCTCTCGAGGAGCGCGCGGAACTTGCGTTCGGACCCGGACAGGAGCCGGTCGCGCCGCATGACGCGAGCCGCCAACCGGTAGTAACGGTGGCTCACCGTGTAGACGATCCAGCGCAGGATCTCCCCAAGAGTCACCATCCCAGCGCAACGTTCGCACGTTCTCGGCGCGCCCGCACTCGTCCATTCGTCGGGAGGCGCGACCGCCGCCGCAGGAGGGATGGTCGTCCCGAGCGCGGTCGGCAGTTCGACCCGGCGGTCGTCGACGCGCTCACGGCCGTGGTGGAGGGGGACGTGCCGCGGCGCCGCCGAGCGGTCCCCAACCGGCGCGCACCCTTCGTGACCTGAGGGGCGCAGAGGACCGGCTCAGCCGCGCAGCGCGCGCTCCACGTCCTCGATGCGGTCCTGGCCCCAGAACACCTCGTCGCCGAGCCGGAACACGGGGACCCCCCACTGCCCGAGGCCGAGCAGCGCCTCGGTGTTCGCGTCGACGCGAGCCGCCATCCCGGGGTCGTCGATCGCCGCGCGACTCGCGTCCCAGTCGAGTCCGGCGGCCTCGCACACCCCGCGCAGCCCCTCGTCGTCCGCGACGTCCACGGCCTGCGCCCAGATCGCGCGGCTCGCGCCGAGGACGAACGCCTCGACGCGCCCGACGTCCTTCGCGTGCTCGGAGACCCGCAGGCAGCGCACCGCTCCGTCCCCGATCGGGTCGTGGATCCGACCGAAGGGCATTCCGAGGCGCGTCGCCTCGCGCCCGACGTCCCGCAGCGTGTGGAGGCGCTTGGCGAGCGGGACCGACTGCCCGCGCATCGCCATCGGCATGACGCCGCGGAAGACGACGTCGATCCCGTGGTCGCGCGCGAGCGCGAACGCCCGCGGCGCGGCGAGGTACGAGTACGGGCTGCGAAAGCTGAAGAAGAAGTCGATCGTCGTCATCGCGCGGTCCATCCGAGCTCGTCGAGGCGGTGCTCGATCGCGGGGAGACGCTCATGGGCGAAGAACCACTGCCCGTGGACGACGGCGATCGGGGTGTCGTAGAGGCCTCGGCGGCGCATGCGGCGCTCGCCGCCGGCTGTCGCGGCCGGGTCGTCGACCGGTGGGCCGGCATGTGTCGCGCGCGCCGCCCACGCCGTGGCGAGGGCGCCCCTGTCGACGGGGCCCTCCGACCCGCACCACAGAGCGCGCATCGCGTCGGCTGCGAACGCCGCCCGATCGGCCGGATCGGCGATCTGCATCGTCCAGGCGGCGAGGAAGGCGACCTCACCGGGCTCGAGGGAGGCGCGCCGCGAGAGCGTCACGCCGTCGCGTGCGAGCAGGCGCCCCGCGTCCACGACGGCGTATGCGCGCTTGCGGTCGACCGCGGGGTCATCCTCGATGCCGCGGGCGACGACCGGGTGGACGATGAGATCGACCGGGCGCACCGCGAGTCGCTCGGCCAGGCCGAGGACCGCGACCGCGCTCAGCGGGTCGTCGTAGGCGATGAAGAGGTCGACGCGACCGCGGCGACCCGTCGCGCGACGCACGGCCGCCTCGACCCGGCGCGGGAGGCGGATCCTCGACAGCGCGACGATGAGCCGCGGGACGGCGCGGCGGCCGATGCGGTCGCGCAGGCTCATGCGATGGCGGTCCGGGAGAGGTTTGTCATCGGGCGGGGTCCTGGGTCAGGCGCGGTCGACGTGTGCCGGGAACAGCGTCCGGGTCCAGACGGTCCAGACGGTCTCGAGCACGCGTTCGGGGTCGGTGGTCGGCGGCACGCGACCGAGGGTGTCTCCGAGGTATCCGTTGAGCATGCGCACGAGGGCGCGTGCGATCTGGGGCGCGTCCACGGGCTCGAGTGCCCCCTCCGCCATCCGCTGCTCGATCGCGCTGGCGGTCATGGCGACGAACGACTCGATCATCGCGCCGTACGCCTGATCGATCCTCGCGTCATGGTGAGAGGCCTCGGCGGCCGCCCGCACGAGCGGGCCGTGACGGACGTAGAAGTCGACGAAGTGCGACAGCTGCGCGCGGGCCTCCTTCGGGGACGCTCCGGGCGTGTGCGCCCACGCGTCCCCGACGGCGACGAGCTCGCCTCCGACCTCGGCGATGAGCGTGAGGACGACGGTCGGGATGTCCTCGAAGTGGCGGTAGAAGACCGTCCGCGTATGGCCCGTCCGGCCCATGACCGCGTCGATGCCGAGGTCGCGGTACGACCCCTCCCGAAGGATGTCCATCGCCGCATCGAGGATCTGCTGTCGCGTCTCCTGCGGCATCTGCCGTGGCCGTCGCCGTGACGGGCTGGATGCGCTCACGCCGCGCATGCTACTGCCGGCGCCGACTGTTGACAACTTGTCATCAGTCGGGTTACTGTCGGCGAGCGCGCCGGTTCGGCGCCATCGGAGAGAGGCAGGGGGAGAGTGCTCGAGGCATCGCCGCCGCACGCAGGCGGACCGTCCACACACACCCGTCGGGGGCTCGTCACCGGCGCCATCGGCTCCGGACTCGCCGTCGCCGCCGCCCGCGTCGCGCCCGCGTCGCCGGCCCGACGCGCGTCCGCACCGGACCCGTGTGAGCCGTCCGTCCCGGGACTGCGCACCGGGGACGTCGCCATCACCCGCTCCGGCGGCACGATCTGGACGATCGAGACGTTCGCGGGGACGATCACCGCCCACCGGCGCCGCGGTCTGACCCGCGGTCGCTCGATCGACGTCGGCACCGCCCCCGTCGCGCTCGCGATCCGGCCCGACGGCCGGCAGGCGGCCGTCGCCACCGTCGCGCCCGGGCGCGACGGTGTCACGCTCGTCGACCTCCGTTCCGGTGATGCCGACCACGCCGACGCGGGCCCGGCACCGGTCGCCCTCGTGTTCTCGCCCTCTGGTCGCCGCGTCCACGTCGCCGGACGCGAGGGCACGCTCACGACGATCGACCCGCGGGACGGCGAGACCATCCGGGCCATCGACCTCGGCGGCGAGGCGCGCGACATCGCGCTCACGCCGGACGGGCGGCGCGCGCTCGTCGTCCTCCCGGCGGCCGGCGCGCTCGCCGTCGTCGATCTCGCCCGCGGTCGCGTCGTGCGCCGCGTCGCGCTGCCGGGCCTTCCCGGCCGCGTCGCGATGAGCGCCGATGGCCGCCACGCGCTCGTCACCGACAGCGGCTTCGAGGCGCGGCACGTGACCCCGATCGATCTCGTGCGGCTGCGCGCGCGGACGCCGGTTCGCACCGGCGCGGACCCCGCGGGGGTCGCCTTCGCCGCACGCGGGGCCCTCGCCGCCGTCGTCCACTCCGGCGACGGCTCCATCGCGGTCGTCGATGCCCGTGCGGGTCGACGGCGACGACGTGTGCGCCGCGACGGCGCGCCGCGTCACGTCGCGACCGCCGGGATGGTCGCGGTCGTCGCCGACGGCGACACCGGCCTGCTGCGGACCTTCGACCTGAGGACGGGACGGACA
>JBFIDS010000047.1:0-13194 GCA_041603715.1 Paraconexibacter sp.
CCGCGTCCCGGCGGGGACGGTCGCCCGCGTGCGCGCCAGCCGCCGCGGCGCACCGTGATCGCGCTCGAGCGTCACCGAGCCGCGGCACGGGGCCGGGCGCAGCGATCCCGCACGCCGGAACTCGCGGGGACAGCGCCACGTGAGCCGGATGCGTCGCGCGGCGCGCACCCCCCGCGGAACGGTCGCCCGGATTCGGACACGGCTCTCGCAGGACTCGGCGACGTCGATCGCGTCCGCGATGACCTCGTCGCGCCCGGGACCGCAACGCACGGAGTCCTTTCGCCCGTCGAGGGCGGAGATGCGGTCGTCTCCCTTCCCCCCGTCGAGCTCGTCCCCCGTCTCGCGGCTGCCGACGAGCACGTCGTTGCCGCCGAAGCCGCGCAGCGTCACGGCGGACCGCCCGCCGGCGAGCCTGTCGGCGCCCGTGAGCGAGCCGTCGACGACCTCGACGTCACGGCCGATGCGATCGCGCTCACGCTCCTCCCCGTCGTCGTCGCGGCCGTCGAGCGTCGCCGTCACCGGCCCCGGCACGAACACGGACGCGTAGGTGACGCGGTCGACGCCCGGGCCGCCCCGCAGGACGTCGGCGCCCCGGTCGCCCGACAGCACGTCGTCCCCGCCCCCGCCGTCGACGACGTCGTCGCCGCCGCGGCCGGAGAGCGTCTCCGGCCCCGGGCCGCCGACGATGAGGTCGTCACCCTCGCCCCCGATGACCTCCTCGATCCCGACGAGGTTGCCGGTCGCCCCGGGCCTGCCGTCGTTGGGCAGCCCGTCGAGCGTGACCCGCACCGCCGCGGTCCCGAGGTAGAGGGCGAGGTCGCCGCCCGGGCCGCCGTCGCAGAGGTCGTTGCCCTCGGTGGGCAGCACGCAGCGATCGTCGCCCTCGCCGCCGTGGAAGGCGTCGTCGCCGAGGCGCAGCTCGGCGGTGTCGTCCCCGGGCCCTCCGTGGAAGACCTCCGGCGCATCCGTGCCGAGGACGACGTCCCTCCCGGCGCCCCCGACGACGACCTCCACCGACCGGACGTCGTCACCCTCGGCGAAGGCGCCGTCGTTCGCGCCGCCACCGAGCGAGACCGCGACGCCCCGGTCGTGCAGCCCGTCGTCGTAACGCACGGTGTCGACCCCCGGACCGCCGAGCATCGTGTCGGCCCCGGCCGCCCCGATGAGCACGTCCTCCCCCGCCCCGCCGACGAGGACGTCGGAGCCCGGCCCGCCGAGGAGCACCGACGGCAGGCCCGCGTGCATCTCGATCCCGTCGTCCCCGTCCCCGAGGTCGGCGAGCACCGTCGCGACCCCGGCCGTGGGACACGCGACCGTGTCGGCCGCCTCGGGCACGGCACGGCACCCCGGACCCGGCGCCGTCCCCGCGAGGTCGGTCACGCGAAGGTCGGCGCCCGCGACGCGCACGGTGACGACGCTCGCCTCACCGGGCGCACCGGTGAGCAGGAGACGGTCGCCGGACAGCGCGACCGTGACCGCCCCCGCGGGCGCGACGGAGACACCCGCGAGCACGGTGACCACGGCGGAGCCGACGACCGCGACGAGACGCCTCCCGGAGCGCATCACGCGACCCTAGTGCGTCAGGTGGCGCGCGTCGTCAGCCGACCGGGCCGACGCCCATCGCCGCGCGCACGTCGGCGAGCGTCTGCTGCGCGATCGCGCGGGCCTTCCCGGCGCCGGCCGCGAGCGTCGCCTCGAGCGCGGCCTCGTCGGCGCGGATCTCCGCGTAGCGCTCGCGCACGGGCGCGAGCAGCTCCGTGATCGCGGTCGCCGTCGCGACCTTGAGATCGCCGTAGCCCCGTGCGTCCGCCATCGAGGCGACGGCGTCGTCGATCGACGTGTCGCGAGCGACGGCGAGCAGCTCGAGCAGGTTCGACACGCCCGGCTTCGCGTCGCGGTCGAAACGGATCTCGTTGTCGGAATCCGTCACGGCGCGCTTGAACTTCTTCTCGATCGCCGCGGGCTCGTCGAGCACGTACACGGTCCCCTCGACGCTCCCGCCGGTCGTCGACATCTTCCGCGTCGGCTCCTGGAGATCCATGATGCGCGCGCCCACGCCCGGGATGCGGTGCTCGGGGACGACGAGCACCGGCTCGCCCTCCGGCGCGAAACGCGCGTTGAAGCGCATCGCGATATCGCGCATCAGCTCGATGTGCTGGCGCTGGTCGTCGCCGACCGGTACCTCGTGCGCGCGGTAGGCGAGGACGTCCGCGGCCTGCAGGACCGGGTAGAGGAAGAGACCCGCGGAGATGAGCTCACGCTGCTGGGCGCTCTTCTCCTTGAACTGGTGCATGCGGTTGAGGTCGCCGTGGGCGGTCACCGCGCACAGCAGCCAGCACAGCTCGCTGTGCTCCGGCACGTCGCCCTGGCGGAAGAGCACGCACTTCTCCGGGTCGAGGCCCGCAGCGAGGAGGATCGCCGTCGTGTCGTACAGGCGCTCCCGCAGGACCGCCGGCTCGTAGGGGACGGTCGTCGCGTGGAGGTCGACGATGCAGTAGATCGCGATGTCGCCGGCGTCGACGGCGCGTTGCTGGCCGACGGCGTACTGGCGGATCGCGCCGATGTAGTTGCCGAGGTGCTTGCGGCCTGTCGGCTGGATCCCGCTGAAGATGCGCATCGGGGCCGCAGGGTATCCGGCCGCGGCGGGGTGCCGTGGCGCGGCTCAGTTCCCCGGCCGGATCTCCCGCCAGGTGTTCTGGACGACCCCGACCGAGCCGTAGGAGCGCACGCGGTTGAACGCGTTGGGATCGAGTCGGATGTTGAGCTTCGAGGACCCTGCGATCGTCGTCGCCTGCCCGTCGACGAGGACGCCGCCGTGGATCGTCGCATTGCCCTGGATCTGGACGGCGTCCGCCGTGGACGCGCCCTCATTGGAGTGGTAGATGATCCCGTGGAAGTTCGCGGTGCCTCCGATGTAGAGCGACCCGCGGGCGACGAGCACCATCCCCGGCTCCTCCGGCGAGTTGAACTGCGTGTTGCTCGTGTAGAAGCAGTCCGCGTTCTCGATGTAGACGATCTGCCCGCTCAGGCCCGACGCCGTGGGACACCCGGACGCGTAGTAGGTGCCGTTGGCGATCGCGGTCGTCTTGAGACGCCCGCGCGCCTCCGCCGTCATCGCCGGCTCGTCGCCGTAACCGGTCTGGGCGACGTTCGGACTGATCTGGAAGTTGAGGAGATTCAGGAGATTCGAGAGGAGACCGCCGATGAGCCCGCCGCTGAGCGGGTGGCCGAGACACGGGGTGAGCTCGCCGGTCTGGGGCGTGCAGCGGACCGCGACGACCCCGCTCTGCGCCGAGCCGCCCTGCGCGTCGATGATCGCCTTGTGGCCGCTGTTGGAGATGTCGAGGCGGCCGGTGATGAGCGCACCGCGGGGGAGATCCTCGGGCACCTCCTGCGCGCGGACGAGCGCGATGATCGTGCGGGTCCTGCCCTTCGCGGTCGCCTGCGAGCGGATCCAGACCCGCCCGTCGTCGTTGGCGTCGTACCCGGGCGCCGACCCCGTCGCGGCGTCCGAGAAGTGCTCCCCGCTCGCGTTGTCATGGACGCCGGTCGTCCACGCCGTCGTCGACGGGTCGACGTCCGCCCCGCTGAACATCGACGTGAGCTCGTCACTGGCCGGACAGCGCGGATGGGTCGTGTTCTGGGTGCACATCGGGTACGGCGCCATCGCGGACCCCTGCCCCGGCCAGTCCCGCGACATCTGGAAGATCTGCGCGTTCATCGCCGCCTCGGCGAGGTTGAATGCGGTCTCCCGCACCCGGCTCGCGCCGGACTCCTTGGACTGGACGTCGACCGTCGACAGGGTCGCGAGGCCGAGGCCGAGCATCGCCCCCATGAGCACGAGCGCGCTCACGAGCGCGATCCCCGACTCCTCCTTCAAGCGCCGCCTCATGTGACCACCTGCTGGGGTGCGGCGGTGTCGGGGAGGTCGGCCGGGTCGACGACGCGCAACGTGATCGAGTGCGTGCCCGGCCCGGCCGGATAGCTGTAGACGATGCCGGTCCCGACGAGGTCGGTGCCGTTGTACCACTCGTAGCGCAGAGGCTGGCCCTCGGGGTCGTGCGAGGCCGATCCATTGAGGAGGACGCCCTCGGCCGTCACCGTCGCGGTGAAGAACGCTGTCGGCCGCCGGTTCTGGTTGCGCAGGAACACACCCGTGCTGATCGGCGTCGCCGGGATGGCGTCGTGCGGGTCGACGTCGACGACGAGGTCGACGTGGACCGAGCTGATGTCCGTGAGGGACGTCGCGTCCATCGTGAAGACGGGCGCCGCGACACCGCCGAGATCGTGGACGAGGGCGTCGGCGACCGTCGTCGTCTCGTTCCAGCCCGCGGCGGGGCAGCCGGCCGTCGAGGGGACCGGCGGCGGTGTCGCCGAGGACCAGGTCTGCGTCTGGGCCACGAGCGACGCCGCGAGCGGCACCGACGTGTCGAGGCAGTACCGCACGCGCTTCGTGTTCGTCACGTTGTCCCCCGTTCCCGGGCTCTGCTCCGAGACGGTCTTGAAGACGATGTCGCGCGGGCCGGCGACGTCGAAGGCCTCGGGCTGCTCGGGTGTCGGGCTCGCGAGGTTGCGCAGGTCCCGAGCGAGTCCGTCGATCGCGCGGCGCGCCCGATCCTGCGAGTCCACGCGGTCGGTCGCCGCGTTCTGGCTCGAGGCGAAGGTGTCGAACGTGTCGAGCGTCGCGGTGAGGACGACGACGAGGATCGTCGCGGCGACGAGCACGCCCGTGATCGTCGTCTCGCCGCGCTGCTCGCGCAGGCGGGCACGCAGGCGCCTCATCCCGTCACCGGCCCGGCGAAGGTGCTCTCGGCCATGTTCTGGTCGACGGCGACGACCCGGTAGGTGTGGGCGATGCCGCCGGCCTGGGCATCCGTCCAGGTGAGCTCGTCCCCGGTCGACGTCCGGTCGTAGCGCGCCGCGACGTCCGTCCCGTCGCGGTAGACCCGGTAGTAGGCGACGCTATCGCCGAGGTCGGGATCGGAGGCCGCCGACCAGGTGAGGACGGGCGCGCCGTCGACCGTCGCGACCTGGAGGTTCGTCGGCGCCGTCGGGCGCGTGTTGAGCGCCGCCACCGATGCGCTCGCCGACGGGTCGCCCTCGCGCAGGTCGCCGCCCGGGGTCCGGTCGAGCGCCACGCTGAAGTAGCTCGGCGCACCACCCGGCGGGGAGATGTCCTGGCAGCTCGTCGCGGTCGTGAGCGCGCACACGAGCACAGGGCTTCCGAGCAGCGGCTGGCGGTACACGCGGTAGCCCTCGATGTCCCGCTCCGGGTTCGCGCGCCACTCGATGTCGATCACGGAGCCGTTGCGCCCGGCGTCGAGGTCGCGCACCGCGTAGGGCTTGCGCCGGTTCAGTGTGACGGTGAGCTGGCGCGCGGTCGCGAACTGGCCGTGCGCGTCGAAGGCCTTCGCGCCGATCAGGTAGCTCCCGTCGAGGACCTGCCCCGTCCCGGGTTCGGAGCCGCCGACCGAGCCGAGGGGCCACGAGAACGACCACCCCGTTCCCGCCCCGCTCGCCGTGCCCTGGGCGGTCCCGTCGACGTACCAGGCGACCGCGGCGGCCGAGGCCGTCGTGCTCGCGCTGAACGTGACGCTCGTCCCGCTCAGGACCGGGACCGAGTCCGCGGTCGTGAGGGACGAGACGGACGGGGCCGCCGCGACACCGGGGTTCGGGATCGTCGTCGCCTGGAGCGCGTAGCGGCTGCCGCCGCCGCGGTTCCAGCGCACGAGCACGACGGCGCGCTTGTAGTCCGAGGGCACGGGGTCGGTCCCGTCCCCGGGGCAGATGAGGAGGCAGATGCCGAGGCTCGCCTCCGTGAGGTTGTCGACCGTCCCGTCCAGGTCGAGGTCGATGCCGCAGGTCCCGACGGACGCACCGGCGGTCGCGGCGGCCGCCGTTCCCTGGATGCTGCCGTCGACCCCGAGGAGCGTGTCGCAGTCCTCGGCGCTCGACGCACCGGGGTCGGCGGCGCAGAACAGGGCGCCGTCGTGGGTGCCCGTGCCGTCGCGCGGGTCGTCGACGTCGCACACGCCGACGGCGACCGAGTAGGTGATGCCACGCCGGCGAACGGTCCAGCCGGGATCGGTGAGGCTCGCGTCGGCGAGCGACGGGTTCGTGCGGACCGCCGCGCCCGCGCTCGCGGGCGTGAGCTCGTCGTAGGACACCGAGCGGAGCTCCTCGACGACCTCGCGCTGGAGCGACACGGCCTGCTCGCGAGCCTTCGCGGTGACCGTCACCGCGTCGGCCATGTCGATCATGATCGCCGTCCCGAAGAGCCCCGTGACGAGGATCGTGGCCGCGACGAGCACCTCGATGATCGAGAAGCCCTTCTCGTCCTTGAAGTCGAGGCGGCGCCGGTCCATGGCCCTCGTGGCATCGGGCGAGGGACATGCGTCGGATGAGGCCGACGGGGCGAACTGGACGCGCGACCGGGGGCGGCATCCCCAGTTCTGGGGAGAGCCGATCGATCAGACGTCGAGCCCGGCAGGAACGACATGGCTCACCACATCTGGCCGTCGGCGTCGGCGGCGCGGCAGCCGGCCTCGCCGGGCGCGTCGCAGGTCCTCACGAAGCGCCCGTCGACCGTGCGCGTGATGGTGAACGTCGTCCCGGTCTCCGAGAGCCGGACGGCGACGTACCCGTGGCCGCCGTCCGTCGAGGTGACGCCGGGGACGAGGCAGTCGAGATAGGGGCCGACCGGGGCGCGGTCGGCCGCGGCACAGACCTCGACCGCGGTGACGAGCGTGCGAACGTCCGACTTCGCAGCGCCGTCGCGGGCCTTGTCGCCCTGGCCGATGAACGTCGGCAGCGCGATCGCGGCGAGCAGCCCGATGATGAGGATGACGACGAGGAGCTCGACGAAAGTGAAGCCTGCCTCGTCCCTGAGGAGGTGGTGCCGATCCATGGCTCCCTGGGGATTCGACCGCGAGGCCTGCGGCTTGAGGGTGCTCGACGGCACGATGAGAGGTCCTCCGTCGGGGTGCGGAAACGACGCGAGGCGGACCCGGGGGCCCGCCTCGCGGTTCAGACTCGGATGACGGCTGGGACTACCAGCTGCCGCCCGCGGGGCAGCCGCCCTCGCCACCGGTGGTGCAGGTGCGCGTGTAGGCGCCCGGAGCCGAGTTGGCCTTCGCGATGGTGAACACGTTGCCGGTCTTCGACGTCGCGGCGATCGTGTAGCCGACGCCGTTGGCGGTGACCGCGACGACCGAGTCGCCCGTGCCGAGGACCTGCGGGTTCGCCGCACACGCCGTGACCGCGTCCGCCGTCGTGCCAGCCGCGTCGGCCGTGCAGGACTCCATCTGGGTGACCGCGTTGCGGGCGTTGGACTTCGCCGAGGAATCCTTCGCCTTGTCGGACTGGCCGAGGAAGGTCGGAAGGGCGATGGCAGCGAGGATCCCGATGATCAGGATGACGACGAGGAGCTCGATGAGCGTGAAGCCGCCCTCGTCCTCGCGGGCGTTACGGAACTTCTGGAGCAGCATGCGGATCCTCCTAGGATCGTGAGACCTGTGGTTTGACTGCGCCAGCTCCGCGGTTTCGCGCCCCGGGGGTCTTCGTGCTCGGCCCTAGTGGTAGCCCGGCTTCCTCTTGCGGGAGGTCCGTGGCTTTGCGTCCCGCCCTCACGGACGGTTTGCCCTTGGCACCTTGGCTCTGGCTTCTGACAGGGGGCGTATCGGCGCCTCCCCAGATGTCCTTGAGCGTCTGGACGTTCGTCGTACCCAGTTCCGGTTCGGTGTCCTGAACCGGGCCGGACGGGCGATCTGCGACGATCGCCCCGTGCTCGCGCGACGGATCCTCCTCTACACCGCGGTGCTCCTCCTCGCGCTCACGATCGCGAGCGCCCTCACCCCGCGGGACGACGACGGCGACGACGCCACGACGACGACAACGCCGCGTGCCGGCTCGCCGTCGGCGCCGGATCGGGTCGACGCGACGTTCCCCGCACCGGACCCCGTCCGCGTGCGCGAGGGAGACATCGTCGAGGTCACGGTGAAGGCGACAGAGGCCGACCGCGTCGCGATCGAGGACCTCGGGATCCGGGGAGCGGTCGGGCCGGGGCTCGACGCGCCGATCGTCTTCGTCGCCGACGTGCCGGGCACGTTCCCGGTCACCCTCCGCTTCACCGACCGAACGATCGGCACGCTGACGGTCCGCGCCCGGTGAGCGTCGTCCCCTCCTCCCCGGGCTCCGCGCCGTCGCCGGAGCAGGAGATCAAGCGCGCCGAGGCGCTCGACGGGATCCGCGGGCTCGCCTGCATCGCGGTCCTCGTCTACCACGGGTGGCTGTACAAGGCCGGGACCGTGCCGTTCTCCTCCCGGCGCGAAGGAGCGTTCGACGCGACGATCCACGAGCTCCGCCTCGGCCTCACCTGCTTCTTCGTCCTCAGCGGGTTCCTCCTCTTCACCCCGTGGGTGAAGTCGGCGCTCGAGAACCGTCCCGCGCCGCGGCTGCGGCCCTATGCGCTGCGTCGCGTCGCGCGGATCGCGCCGGCCTACTACCTCGCGCTCATCGGATCGATCGCGCTGCTGTGGGGCCGCGGCGACTCGCCGGGGGTCCGCCTGCCCGAGGGGGACATGCTCTGGACCTACTTCCTCTTCGCCCAGAACTTCCAGGAGTCGACGCTGCTCAAGCTCGACCCTCCGATGTGGTCGCTCGCGGTGGAGCTCATGTTCTACGCCGCGCTTCCGCTGTTCGGGTGGCTCGCGATGCGCCGGGTGTGGCGCAGCGGGCGCAACGGACTGCTCGCGGTCTGCGCGGTGATGTTCGCGCTCGGCGTCGTCTTCAACCACTGGCTCGCCTCCGACGACGACCTCAACGCCTTCGTGCTGTCGAAGCAGATGCCCGCGTTCGCGACCTACTTCGCCTTCGGGATGCTCGCGGCCGTCGTCGCGTACGGGCGCACGTTCTCCCGGCGGACGACGTGGGCCCTCTTCGGCGCCGGCGTCGTCCTCGTGGGCCTCAACGCGTGGTGGGCCGCCGACTGGGGCGAGATCGGCGACCGGCGCCGGTGGCGGGACACCGCCGCGGCCATCGGCTTCGCGGCGATCATCGTCGCCGCCTGGTGCACGACGCGGCGGTCGCGCGTCCTCACCTGGACGCCGTTCGTCTGGTTCGGCGTCATCTCCTACGGGGTGTACCTGTGGCACGTCCCGTTCATGGTGTGGCTGCGGTCCGAGGACCTGCTCCCCAGCTCGACGCCAGGCACGGTCGCCGTCGTGCTCGTGCCGACGCTCGCCGTCGCCTGTCTGAGCTGGTACCGGATCGAGAAGCCGGCCCAGGAGCGTGCGCGGGGCCACGGCCGCGCGACGAGGCCGGCGGCGGGCGATCGCACGGATCCCGTGCGTCCCGCCGAGCCCGTCGGCCGCGAAGCGCCCTGAGCCGGCGGCGCGCGCGTTGCGGTCGGTCAGCCCGCGGCGGCGCGCAGGCGGACGCCCGCCTCCTGGGCGTCGTGCTCGGGCATCGTCACGCCGCTCCCCTCGCACCACGCGCACACGACCTCGTGCGGGGTCCCGCCGAACCCGGAGGTGAGCTTCCCGGTCCCGCGGCAGGGCGAGCACGGCAGGGGCTCGGGGGGCGTCTCGGCGGGTTCGCTCATACGCGGTCACGTTAGCGGCCGGGCGGGCTCGGACGTCCGTCCACCCGTGCGCCCCCACTAATGGGGAGGACACCGGCCGCCGATGAGTGCCCCGTGGGTGCCCCCACCACATCCCGGCCCCGTGACGAGCGCGGCTTCACGCTCGTCGAGGTCATGGTGACGATGGTCATCCTCGGCTTCGGCCTGCTCAGCCTTCTCACGCTCGTCGACCGCGCGAACGGGACGACCTCCACGACGATCCAGCGCGAGGCGGCGACGAACCTCTCGCGGGAGATCGTCGAGCGTGCGCACGCCGTGCCGTACGCGTCCCTCATGCCCGACACGGCCGCCGAGGCGCTGCGCGTCGCCGCCGACCCCGCAGGGGCGCGCGGCAGCGCCGTGACCGCCGCCGGCGAGTGGGAGCTCCGCTCCGAGCGCCGCGGGACGTCGACGCCGGCGACGAGCCGGGACCTCGCCGTGTCCATCACCGCGTGCTCGGTCCTCGCGCCGTCCTCGCGCCCGCGTGTCATCGATCCCTCCATCACCCTGTGCGACCCGGGCAGCGGCGGCGGGGACGGCAGCACCACGCGCACGGTCACGTCCGGGAGCTGCCAGGCCGAGGTGACGGACGACCCCGTCATCGGCGTGACGATCAAGCTGCTCGTCTCGGTCGACCTCTGCATCGGCGGCGCCCTGTCCGGCCTCGTCTGCACCCTGCTCGGGCCGACCGACCCGCTCGCGCCCGTCCTCGGGCCGCTCGTCGGGACCGACGGCGCCGTCAACGTCCTCCTCGGTCCGCTCGGCGGCTCGTTCACCGCCGACCTCTGCGGCGGCAAGCCGGTCGTCCCCGTGAGCGACGGGACGTCCCCGGCCGACAGCGCCCGGCAGGTCACCGTGACGGTGACCTGGGGCGCGGGGAGCGGGCAGTCCGTCGAGCAGACCACGATCGTCCCGAGGCCGTCATGAGCCCGCGTGGATCCCTGCGGCGCGGGCTGCGCGACGAGCGCGGCATGACGCTCGTCGAGCAGCTCATCACCATGACGATCTCGATCGTCGTCCTCTTCTCCGTGCTCCAGGTCGCCGACGTCTTCACCGCGGGCTCGGCCGCGAGCAACAAGCGAACGGACGCCGAGGACCGGATGCGCGGGGAGATGGGCGTCTTCGTGCGCACGCTCCGCGAGGCGCCGCCGGTCAACGCCGCCGCCGCGACCGGCTCGATCACCCCGATCATCGCCGCGCGGGCCGCGGACATCGTGTTCCGCTCGCCTCGCGAGGCGACCGGATGGCTCCGGTACTGCACCGGCCCCGCCCCCGGCTCGGCGACGGGCAACGGCGCGCTGCGCGTCGGGACCCTGAGCGGGACGTACGTCGATCCCGGGACGTCGTGCCCCGACGGCGTCTCCGGCGCGTGGACCTACGGCACGGTCGCCACCGGGCTCCAGGAGACGGAGTCGCTGTTCGCCTACGACGTGTGCCCGAACGTCGCGACCGTGGCGTGCGACCCGGCGACGGTCGGAACGGTGACGATGCGGATCGCGATGGAACACGGCGTGGGCCGCGTCCTGCGGCTCACGAGCGCCGTCACGCCGAGGAACCTCGGATGAGCCCGCCGGCCCGCACACGCACGCGGTCCTCCGAGGAGCGCGGGTGGGTCCTCATCCCCGCCGTGATCCTCATGACGCTCCTCCTCGGGCTCGGCCTCGCGACGCTGTCGATCGTCGACACCCAGACCTCCGCGTCCGCGCGTGAGCGCGCGGACAACGTGTCGTTCAACACCGCGGAGGGCATCGCGCGCAGCGCCGCGCTCGTCCTCGGCTCGGGCGAGCACTGGCAGGGCTCCGCCTCGCGGACCCTCGCCGGGAGCAGCGCGTCGTGCGGAAGCGCCGCTCAGACCTACGACGACTCCGCGGACAACAAGTTCGGGCGAGCGCTGCGCGACGTCGTCGCCCAGGGCTACGGCGACGACGCGGGCACGTGGAAGGTGAACATCTGCCGCGTCACCGCGGTCGACGAGGCCTGGGACGACGGGCACCTCAGCCGCGACGCGTTCGCCGCGACGACCGACCCGCTGCGCGACCTCCTCTGGGTCCGCGCGCAGACGAGCCGCCTGGGCGCCGAGCGGGCGGTGACGCTGAAGGTGAAGGCGACACGCGTGACGCTTCCGCTGCCGACGGCCAACGCCGTCATCACCGGGTCGCTCGGCACGAGCGACGTGCGCTCGACGACCGGCACGCTCCTCAGCACCGGCGACTCCCTGCTCGGCGTCGTCGGTGGCCTCCTCAACGACGGCGACTCGCTCATCGAGGACAACGCCGCGAAGCTCGCGGTTCGCTGCGGCCTCCTCCACGTGCTGAGCGGGCAGCTGTGCCTCACGGGCACGCTCGCCCAGGTCGCGGGAACCGTCGACATGCTCGGCCTCAGCCCGCTCAACGACGCCCTGGGGACGAACCGGTTCGCGCAGGAATCGGCGCACTCGGTCGCCACGGCGGAGCAGCTCGAGGGCTGGAAGGCCGAGGCGGAGAGCACAGGGACCTACGTCGCGAACCGGGCGGCGGGCGCCGAGTGCTTCTCCCCCGCCGACCAGACCGGCAAGGTCGTCTGGATCGACGTCGTGGGCGACGGGACGAACCGCTGCGAGGTGACGAGCACACGCCGCGCGAAGGTTCTCGTGGTCCGCCGCGGCCGCGTCCGCGTCACCGGGAACTTCACCGGCATCCTCTACGTCGCCAACCGTGAGAACGACGCCACCGAGGAGAACCCGTTCGGCACGCCGCACGTCGGCAGCCCGCCGCGGGAGTCCGTCCTCATCGCGAACGGGGGGCACGTCCGGGGCGCCGTGTTCGTCGACGGCAGCGGCACGACGCAGATCACGCTGCCGAACGTCAACTGCGGCCTCCTCGGGCTCAACTGCGTGCTCGGCAGCGTCCTCAACCTGCTCGGTCTCATGCCCGACTACACAGCGATCACCCGCGACACGTCGGTCATCGCCGCCGCGTCCCCGACGACGGCATCCGGGAGCGCGATGGTCCCCGGAGGCTTCTCGCAGGTCCCGTCCAACTGAGGGCGACCTCGTAGCCTTCCGGACGTGCCCGCCCGCGACGGCCGCTACGCCCCCTCCCCCACCGGGCCGCTGCACCTGGGCAACCTGCGCACCGCGCTCCTCGCGTGGTTGTTCGCCCGGTCGGCGGCTTCCCGCTTCCTCCTGCGCATCGACGATCTCGACGAGGGACGCTCGCGAGCCGAGCACGAGGCGGGCCAGCTCGCGGACCTCGCGGCGCTCGGCCTCGACTGGGACGGCGAGCCCGTGCGGCAGTCCACGCGCGCGGGTGATCACGCCGCCGCGCTCGCCGAGCTGGAGGCCCAGGGGCTCGTGTACCCGTGCTGGTGCACGCGCGCGGAGATCCGCGCGGCGGCGAGTGCGCCGCACGGCCCGTCACCCGAGGGCGCCTACCCGGGGACGTGTCGGGAGCTGACCGCAGCGCAGCGCGCCCGCCGCGAACGCGAGGGACGCCCGCCGGCGTTGCGCGTCCGGGCCGGCGCGGCTCGCGTCGCCTACGTCGACGGGGTGCTCGGCCCGGTCGAGGGGATCGTGGACGACCTCGTCGTGCGCCGCG
>JBFIDS010000048.1:0-13111 GCA_041603715.1 Paraconexibacter sp.
ACGCCGAGCTCGCACGGACCCTCGGGGTCGACGCGGGCGACCGCGTGCCGTTGACCGACGTGCGCGCGGCGGTCCTCGGACTGCGGCGCGCGAAGGGCATGGTGCTCGACCCCGCCGACCACGACACCTGGAGCGCCGGGTCGTTCTTCACGAACCCGATCCTCGACGCCGACGCCTTCGAGGAGCTCGCGGCGAGGGCGGCGGCACGGCTCGGACCCGATGCCGGACGGCCTCCCTCCTGGGTGGAGCCCGACGACCGGGTGAAGACGAGCGCCGCCTGGCTCATCGAGCGCGCGGGCTTCAACAAGGGCCATCCCGGGCCGGGCGGACGCGTCGCGCTGTCGCACAAGCACACGCTCGCGCTCACGAACCGCGGCGATGCCCGGACCGCCGACCTCGTCGGCCTCGCGCGCGAGATCCGTGGCGGCGTACGGGAGACGTTCGGCGTGACGCTCGTCCCCGAGCCGGTGTTCCTCGGGCACGGCATGTAGATCATCCGTCCAGCCCGAGCGGGTGGAAGGGGAAGTCGCCCGGCTTGTTCCTGACCTTGGCCGGTGGCCTGCGTTACAGCAGGCATGTCCAACACGTACTCCACCCACCTGCGCCGGCTGGCCGCCCTGTCCGCGGTCGCCGCCGTCGGCATTGCCGCTCCGGCGAGCGCCGCCAAGCCCGACGGCGCCGGCAAGCCCGCCGACCGTCCCGCGAAGGCGCAGGGCCCGAAGTCCGAGAAGAAGGCGAAGTCCGACAAGAAGGCCAAGAAGGCCCCGGCCCGCTGCAAGACCGGCAAGACGCGCGCGTTCGTCTCCGCGGGGACGGTCGTCGCGCACACGCTCGTCGCCAACGCCGACGGCACGGTCGACGGCACCGTCACGGTGAAGGTCGACCGCACGAACAAGCACGCTCGGGCCGACCGCGAGAAGGAGGTCGTCTACACCGTGGACGATGCGAAGCTCAAGGTCGTCACCGGCGACCGCAACACCGACGGCAAGGTCGACCTCACCGACGCGCAGGTCGGCGACCGCGTGAAGGTCAAGGGCAAGATCGCCCGCCTGCACAAGAAGTGCACGTCGAACGGCACGACCGCGACGCCCGACCTCGGTCGCGTGACGATCGCCGCGCCGAAGCCCGCTCCCACCTCGGAGACGCCGCCCGCGCCCTCTGCGTGAGCTGACCCCACACACAGGTCTCCTGGACGCAGAACGGCCCCGCGAGAGCGGGGCCGTTCGCGTGGATGGTGCCTGAGGATGGACGACGGTCACGCCGCGAGGTGGCGGTCGTGGCGCTCGCTTCCGCGCTTCCAGTGCCCCGGGTGCGTCATCGATCCGCCGGGAGCAGCCGAAGTGGACGTCCTGATGCCTGGAGCACCCGGAAGTGCTCCTCGTCGAGCGTGAGCACCTCAGGTCGCTCGTGGCGTTCGGCGAGCACGACGATGGAGGCGTCGGCGAGGCTGATCCCCAGGTCCGCGTACTTTCGGATGACGGCGAGCGCGGCGGCGACGTCGTCGCGTGAGAACTCCGCAAGCGGGTAGGCGCCGCGCTCGACCTCCTCGAGCAGCGCGATTCGGGCGTGCTCCCCGACCCGCCCAGCGACGAGATAGTCCAGCTCGGCGAGGACGAACGGGGAAAGGAGAAGCGGCCCATCTGCCTCACGGAGGCTCGCCGCGGTCTCGGCGTGACGGGACTGCGCCGCGTCCATCGCGGCGAGGAGCCCGCTGGTGTCGAGCAACATCACTCGCCGAAGCCCTCGGCGAGCAGTTCGTCGACGCGTTCGGCGAGCGTCGGGGCGCCGCTGTCGAACAGGGGCAGTCGGGGCCGGGGCGCGCTGGGCTCAGCCGTCGCGACGAGGAGTGCGGCACGGATGACCTCCGCCTCACTGCAGCCTTCACGGGCGGCCACCCTCTCCAGGGCGGCCTTCAAGTCCTCGGGGAGGTAGACCGTCGTTCGTAGCATGACATACATCGTGCCATACGTCGGCGACGTCGCGGGCATCCCCCAGAACAGCGAGCGGCCCCTGATCGCTCAGGGGCCGCCGACGCTGCAGTGCGGATGAGAGGACTCGAACCTCCACGGGTTTGCACCCACGGCGACCTGAACGCCGCGCGTCTACCAATTCCGCCACATCCGCGAGCGGGCCGGGAAGATACCGGACGAGCATCGCACAGGCGCGCTGTGGACCGCCACGGTGCGGTTCTCGCGGCCAGCCGGCCCTTCGCGCGAGGGCGCTCCGGCGCGTGCACGCGGCGCAGTCCCTCCCGGCCCGCGGCTTGCTACCCTCTCCGACGTCCTTGCCGCCATCGTCTAGGGGACTAGGACGCCGCCCTCTCACGGCGGAAACCGGGGTTCGAATCCCCGTGGCGGTACTGCGGAAACCCCGGGCCTCTACCGGGGTTTTCGCGTTCCTGGGTCTGAAGCAGGTAGTGGCAACGCGCCAGCGGGCCCTGTGGTCACATCATTCTCCGCCGGTTGTGCTTCGCGATCCCGGCCGTCAGGGCGCGGTGAGGTCCGCCGTCCTGGTGATGCCGGCCCGCATCCAGCTCAACACGCTGCCCGTGAGCGTGAGCCGGACCTCGTCGGTCCTGGGGTCGATGTCGGAGAACTCCTCGGCGGGACCGCGGTCGAGCTCGCGCAGCCGCCCCCCCGGCGATCGGGCAAGGACTCGGCCCACGTCGGTGCCCGCGATCGTCTCTTGGACGATAAGGGCGACGGTTCCAGTGTCGGTGGTGAGCGCGGTGCTGAGGAGCTCCCGACCCTCGGTGAGTAGCCCGGTCACCGTGCTCCGCCGCCCGCCCAGCAGCTCCGTCAGAAGCAGGGTCTGCGTGACCGTGCCCTCGGAGTCCGTCGACGAGTTCAGGCCCAGAACGTAGCTCCCGGCGATCGACGTGACGCCGAACTGCGCGCCTCCCTGGGCCCCCTGGGTGGACACGACGCTCTCGTCGAGCGTGCGGACCGAGGGCGCAGCTCCGACGAGACACGCCCGAGTCCGTGTCACGTCGCCGCTCAGCTCGTCGATCAAGAACTCGCCCGAGTACGTGAAATAAGTGACGCGCACCATGGGCGTCCGCGTCTCCACCCGCCCCCCGAGCTTCTCGCACGGAATGTCCGGAGAGGAGAGGTCGGCGCGGCGGACCATGCCGCCCCGGCGCCACGTCACGCGGGCCCCGCCCGTGCGGCGCAGTGAGGTCGCGGAAATCGCGCCGCGATCGAGCTCGTAGGCGGTCCCGTCGAAATCGAAGCCGGTGAGGCGCTTGTTCGCGCCGGTCCCGGTCAGGGCTGCGGCCTCACCCGCACCCGTCACGAGCACCCGGCCCGACGGATTGCGTCGAGCAACGAGGAGCCGCACTCGGCGGAGGGTCGCGAGGTCGTATACGAAGACCCGCCCGGTGGAGACGTCGCGCACCGCGGCCATTCCACCGCGCGCATCCAGGAAGATCAGGCGGCCGCCCCGGCGCGACGCCTTCAAGGTTGGTGCTCTGCCGCTGAAGCGCGTCGCGCAGACGTAGTAGCGATGGGCGATCCGTCCCGCGCGAGTCCGGCTCGGGCGGTCGACGACCTTGGCGAGGCTCCCTGGCACGAGGTCCTTGCCCTGCAGGTTGGCGCACGACGGGGCCGCCGCGGAGGCAGAGGCGGGCGCAAGGGCGACGGCGAACGCGACGGCGACGAACGCGAGGCCGGAGCAACGGCTGATCGATGACATACGGGCCTCTGACTTGACTGGCAGATCGCGCGGGATGCCCCCGGCACGCCGCGCAACTCTAGCCGGGGTGGCGAGGAGCGCTTCGGCGCATGGCGCGGCGCGCGAGCTGTCGCGGGCGCTGCGGACATCGGCATACACCGAGTTCCAGGAGCACGGCGTTCAGGTAGATCTCATCGGCGTGCGAGTTGACCGCCTCGTCGTCGCAACGGTGAAGTGATCCCCTGGCTCGAGCGGCGTCGCAGCGTGGCACGTAGATGGCACGACTGAGGATGTGGCGCGGCGTAGGCACCACGCGGGTTCAGCGGCCCGGCATGCGCGTGTCGGCCGAGCCCGCTTCGGGCGCCGCCCGCGCATCCGCTCAACTCCGGCGCGAGATCGGTCGATGACCTCAGTGCCCCTGTCCCCCTCCAGGAGAGACCGCATGGCCCTCTGCTCCCGTTGCCGCGAGGCGTACGTGCAGTGCAAGTGCTGCGCCGCGCCCCCGGCCGCCTCGTCGTCCCATAAGCCGTGAAGCACCACGAAGGCCCCGCACCTCTGCGGGGCTCTCGTCATCCGGTCGGTGTCCGCTCCCGAGGTCAGGCCGTCCGCGTGCGACCCGCCGCGGGCCCGCGGTCCGGCGTGGGCGCGAGACCGGCGGCGATGCCGGCCGCGGCGATCGCGACGTGCAGCCAGTTGTCAGCGGTGTTCACGGGGATGAGCCCGAGGATGTCGCTGCCGTCGACGAAGCCCCAGACGGCGACGACGGCGTAGACGGCCCCGAAGCCGAGCGCGAACGAGCGGGCACCCGCGACGCTCCGCCAGAGGGCAAGGCCGAGCAGGCCCGAGGCGATGTGCACGATGTTGTGCCAGCCGTTCACCTCGAACGCGATGAGCTCGTCGCCCTGGACGGCGCCGCCGGTGTCGAAGGACGAGCTGACGAAGAAGCCGGCGACGCCGACGAGGAGCAGCGTGGTTCCGAACACGAGGGCGTAGACCTGGGCAGGGGTGAGGGTGTTCACGATTTCGACTCCTTGTGTGGTGAGGTCCCGCGACGTGTCGCCACGAGCGCCCAGCCGACCGCGAGGAAGGCCGGGGCGAAGAGCAGCGACTCGAGGTGGGCTCCGAGGTGGGCGAGAAGCATCGACGCGCCGCTGTACCCGGCGTCGCCGCTCCGAACCACGGCTGGGACGGTCGCGCCCCGCTCGGACGCACGGGTGAGACCGCGTTCGTACCGGGGCTCACTCCGACGACGACGGCGACGAGCGGCGCCGCGACCTTCACCCCGAAGATGCCACCGCGGCGAGGCCGGCGAGGAACGCGCCCGATGATGGGATGAAGGCCACGGACCCAACAGGGGCCTCCGGCACTCGATTCTGGACGTCGGACCGCGAACGGGAGTGCGTCCTGCGGATCCCGCTATCCGGGATCCATGGGACACACCCCGCCGGCTCGGCGGAGAAATCTCCAAGGGGCGCGTTTGACAGTCCACTCACCATCACCGACTCTCGTAGTCGGGATTCGGCGCTGTGTCGACCTTCCGCCCGCCGGTCTCCGTCCTCGCCCGCCCCTGCCCCCAGGAGCCTCATGTCGCACACTGTCACGGACGCCCCTCCGACGACCCCTGCTGCCCGTCTCGCGGGTGGCGCGGCCTCCGAGGGATCCACAACCCCGCCGCTCATCAGCCTGCGTCGCGCGCCCGGCGTCGCCCGGGCCCTCGTCCGTCACGGGCGCCGGCTCCTCGGTGAGGCCGCCGCCATCGCGACGGGTGGATCGACCGTCGCCCCGTCGAAGGGCGACCGGCGCTTCACCGACCCGGCGTTCGCCGACAACGCGATCTACCGGCGCGTCATGCAGCTCTACCTCGCGTGGTGCGCCGAGGTGGGCGCGGCGATCGAGGAGGCGGACCTCCACTGGCGCGACCGGGAGCTCGTGCGCTTCATCGCCGCCGCTCTCACGTCGTCGGTCGCGCCGACGAACCTGCTGCTCGGGAACCCCGCCGCGCTCAAGCGCGCGTTCGAGACCGGTGGGGCGAGCCTCGTGTTGGGCCTGCGCAACCGCGTCGACGACCTCCGTCACAACGGCGGCATGCCGGCGCAGAACAAGGCGGGGGCGCTCCGTGTCGGCGAGGACCTCGCGGTCACGCCGGGCGCCGTCGTCTACCGCGACGCGGTCTGCGAGGTCCTCCAGTACCAGCCGACGACCTCCCGCGTGCGGGAGCGACCGGTGATGATGATCCCGCCGCAGATCGGCAAGTACTACTTCATGGACCTCGCGCCGGGACGGAGCTTCGTCGAGCACGCCGTCTCGAGGGGCATCCCGATGTTCGTCATCAGCTGGAAGCCCGTGAGCGCCGACGACCGTGACTGGAACCTCGACGTCTACGCGTCCTCGGTGCTGCGCGTCATCGATGCGGTGCGCGAGATCACCGGCAGCCCGGACGTCAACGTGCTCGGCCTCTGCGCAGGCGGGATCCTCACCTCGATCGTGCTCGCCCACCTCGCGGATATCGGCGACGAGCGGATCCACAGCGCGAGCTTCGGCGTGACGCTGCTCGACTTCGACGAGCCGACGCCGGTCGGGATGTTCAACAAGAACGCGCTCGTCGGCCAGGCACGTCGCCGCTCGAGCCGGGCTGGGGTCCTCGACGCGCGGTCGCTCGCGCTCGTCTTCAGCTGGATGCGACCGAACGACCTGTGTGGAACTCGTGGGTGAACAACTACCTCATGGGGGAGGAACCGCCCATCTTCGACATCCTCGCCTGGAACAGCGACGGCACCGCGCTGCCCTCGGCGCTGCATCACCAGTTCCTCAAGCTGTTCAACCTCAACCTCCTCGCCCGCGGGCAGCTCCAGGTGCTCGGGAGCCCGATCGACCTGTCGAGGGTGACGGTCGACACCTACGCGACCGGCGCGTCGACCGACCACCTCACGCCGTGGAAGGGGTGCTACCGCACGACCCAGCTCATGTCCGGCGACACGACGTTCGTGCTGAGCAACGCCGGGCACATCGCGAGCCTCGTCAACCCGCCGGGCAACCCGAAGGCGCACTACTTCGCCGGCCCGGAGCCGGGGCCCGACCCCGACACGTGGCGGGCGGAGGCGACCGAGGTGCGCGGCACGTGGTGGGACCACTGGGCCGACTGGGTGATCGAGCGGTCCGGCGGTACCGTCGCGGCGCGCAAGACGCTCGGCAGCACGGCGCACCCGCCCCTCGAGCCGGCCCCCGGGACGTACGTGCTCGACCGCGCGGCGGCGCCTGCGTGACCGCCGCCGTCGCCGACGGCGACACGCGCTTCGTCGAGGTCGGCGGGCTGCGCCTCCGCGTCGCCCACACGGGCGTCGGGAACGGCCGTCCGCTCATGCTCATCAACGGGATCGGCGCCCCGATCGAGATGTGGGAGCCATTCGTCGCCGCGCTCGACGACCGCGAGCTGATCCGGCTCGACCTCCCGGGCTGCGGCCTGTCGAGCGCGCCGCGGTGGCCGCTGCGGATGCCGGAGCTGGCGGACCTGGCGACCCGGGTCATGGACGCCCTCGACGTCAGCTGCCCCGACGTCCTCGGGTACTCGTTCGGCGGCGCCGTCGCGCAGGAGCTCGCGCACCGCCACCCCGACCGCGTTCGCCGGCTCGTGCTGTGCAGCACCGTGCCCGGGACACCCGGCGCCGTGCCCCACCCGCTCATCGTCGCGATGATGCTCAACCCCCTGCGGTACTACGACCGCCGCGCCGCGGAGCTGATGATCCCGCTCATCGCCGGTGGGAGGACCGCACGCGACCGGGGCCGGATGCGCTCCGACGTCGCGCTGCGTCAGTCGCACCCGCCGAGCGTGCTCGGCTACGGCTACCAGCTGCTCGCCATCGCCACGTTCAGCTCGTGGCCGTGGCTGCACCGGATCCCGCACCGGACGCTCGTCGTCCACGGCCGCGGCGACCCCGTGGCGCCGGTCATCAACGCCCGGATGATGGCGGCGACGATGCGCCATTCCCGGCTGCACGTCATCCCCGACGGTGGGCACCTCGTGCTGCTCGACGACGCCCCGCAGGCCGCCCCGCCGATCCTCGGTTTCCTCGACGAGGACTGATCGTTCGCGTTGCGGTGCGATATGCGAGACACTCGCGACATGACTCGCATCATCGTGTTCGCGGCCGTGGTCGCCCTGCTCGCCTCAGCGACCGTGGCGGTCGCGAAGACCGTGAACGGCAGCCGGGGCGCCAACTCCCTCACCGGGACGAGCTCTTCGGACCGCCTCTCGGGGAACGGCGGCGACGATCGCATCCGCGGGCTCGGCGGCGACGACCGGCTCCTCGGGGGAACGGGCAACGACACCGTCGATGGGGGCGGCGGCGCCGACGAGATCGAAGGGGGCCAGGGCGACGATCGCCTCCTCGGTGGTTCGGGGGCCGACGCGATCGAGGGCGGCGACGGACGCGATGTCATCTACGGCGGGGACGGTGACGACTTGATCCGCGGCGGCCGGGCGGCCGACCGGATCTTCGGCGGGCGCGGCGACGACATCATCTACGGCAACTCGGCCCCGGACACGGTCGACTGCGGGCCGGGGCGAGATATCGCCTACTACAACCTCAACAGCGAGAAGCGCACCCGCTACAAGAACTGCGAGATCCTCCGCGAGGAGGCCGACGTGCCGCTGCGCTCCTGCAGGGCCGGCGGCACGAGTCGCTCGGAGACCGTCATCGGCACCGAGGGTCGCGACACGTGCCGCGGCAACGGCGGCAACGACTACCTCGAGGGCGCGGGCGGCAACGACCGACTGTTCGGCGGCGACGGGGACGACGAGCTGTTCGGACGCTTCGGCGACGATCTGCTCGAGGGTGGCCCCGGGGACGACGCGCTCGAGGGCGGTCGCGGCGACGACACGCTCCGGGGCGGATCGGGCAACGACCGGCTCAACGGTGGCCACGGGACCGACGTGCTCGACTGCGGTCCGGGTGAGGACGTCGCGACCGTGAGCGGCGACGACCGGACGATCGACTGCGAGACCGTGAACCGCTGAGGCCGCGTCCGCGCGACGCCCCGCTCAGCGCACGACGCGCGTGCGCGTCTTGAGCCTGCTCGTGCGGCCCTCGTCGGGGACGAACGCGATCGCCACCCGCAGGCGGCCGCCGCCGCGCAGGTAGGACCTGACCCGGCAGTCCGAGTCCGGCCGCCGGAGGGTGCGCCGGATCAGGCGTCCGCGGCGGTAGGTGGTCACGCGGACGCGGCCCGCGCGGCACGCCGTGCCCGAGGTCTCCCCGCGCACCCGCAGGCCGCCTCTGAGCGTGCGCACGGAGATGGACGTGATCCGCGTCGGCACGACCGGCCGTGTCGTGGGAGCGGGGACGGGGGCCGGCGCCACGACGGGGGCGGGCGCAGGCGGTGCGGGAGCGGGAGCAGGGGCGGGTGCCGTGGCCGGTTGCGGGGTGGCGGTCGGCGACGGGGCCGGGGCGACGGGCGCCGGCGCGGGCGGCGACGTCGGGGCCGGGAGCGTGCCGATCTGCGCCTGCAGGAACGAGCGGATCCCCGGAGCGGGGAGCTCCGTGTAGATGCCGTACTTGTCGGGCCGGGCACAGCCGTCGCCGGTCGACACGACGCCGACGAGTGCGAGCACCCCGCCGACCGGCACCATGAGCGGGCCGCCGGAGTCGCCCTGGCAGGCGTCCTTCCCGCCGTCCGCGAGGCCGGCGCAGATCATGAGCGGGCCGTTCACCGTCCCGTTGTAGGAGGCGGGCTCGTTGCACGTCGTGTCGCTGACGATCGGCACGTCGACGGACTGCAGCGTGCTCGAGACGGACCCGCCCTCCGACGTGTTGCCCCAGCCGATCACCGTCGCGAGCGTGCCGGGGGCGTAGGCGGCCGACTGGGTCGCGGGATCCAGGACGGGCAGCGGGGTCTGGGTCGACGGCGTCGTGAGCGTGAGCACCGCGACGTCGTTGCTCGAGGTCGAGCTGTCGTAGTCCGGGTGGACGGCGAGGGCCGAGACCGCGTGCTCGGTGCCGGCCCAGAACGTGTCGGATCCGAGGAACACGCGGACGGACCCGGCGCTCACGTAGCCGGGGAGGAGGTCACGCTCGAGGCAGTGGGCGGCGGTGATGACCTTCGTCGCAGTGACGAGCGTGCCCGCGCACAGGCTGCTACCGCCGAGCAGGAGGTCGATCTGCAGCGACGCCTGCGCGGGATGCGCTCCGGTGGCGGCGGGCCCGCCGCCGGCGAAGCGCGGAGCGGAGGTCGCCGCGGATGCCGTCGCCGGGGTGAGGAGGGCGAGCGCTGCGAGCAGCACGGCAGGGGCGATCCGGAGACGCATCGTCCTGAGGAACGCCCGCGGAGGGCGGGGGTTGTGGGCGGGTGGACGGATGACCGGCTCCTTCTCCGGGGCGCGGTCGCCGCTCAGCTCCGCGTGCGGGCGAGGGCGCACGCGCCGGCGACCAGGCCGCTCGTGATCATCGCGAGCACCGCGGTGGGCCTCGGGATCGACCGCGTGCGGTAGGCGTGGAGGAACACGAGCTGGTCGGGGGCCTGGACGAGCAGCGTCGTCTCCCGCGCGACCGGGTTCCCGGCGAGCCCCGCGGTGCCGATGACGATGTTGCGCACCGCGAACAGCCGCCACCCGAAAGCGCCCGCGTCCGTCATCTGCGCCGGGTCGATGCCGTAGACGCGCACGAGGAGGCGCGGCGAGAGGAGCGCGAGCACCCCCACGGCGAGAGCGATCCCGCTCGCGCCGCGATACAGCGTCTCCGCGTCCGGCCCGGACTGCGTGGTCGTCGCCAACGTCGCCTCCTCCGTGGATCTCCGGGGAGAACCTATCGCGTGCGCGCGTGGCTCAGACGAGATGCGGCGCGCCGACGCGCGAGGCGTCGACCTCCGCGGCCGTCGCGATGCGCACGGCGCCGGCCCGCCGGCGCGCGCCGGCGAGGGGGACGGTGACGCGTGCGCCGTCGGAGAGCCGCACGAGCAGCTCGGGGCAGGAGGGGACGGCGGCGCGCGGATCGGGGAGGGCGACCGCCTCGACGCGTCCGAGCGGCACCCCGTCGGGGTCCTCCACCCGGAAGCCGACCCAGCTCGGGATCTCGCCGATCATGCCCATGTCCGCGTCGTTCGGCGCCTGCGCGGTGTTCCCTTCCCCGGGGGGCCACGCCGTCGACCCTCGCTACCCTCGAAGAGCACGTGCTGCGCCGTCCCGGACCTCCCTTCCTCCTCGCCCTCGCCTGTCTCGTCGGGCTCGCCGTCACGGGCGTGCTCGCCCTGCTCCTGCCGGGGGCAGGCGTTCGCGACGGGCAGACGCTCCAGGGCTTCGTGGAGCTCAACCGCCCGCAGCTCACCCCGTTCGTCTCGGACGTCGCCCATCTCGCGGACCCCAGGCCCTACGGGCTCATCGGCCTCGGGCTCATGTGCGTCGCGATCGCCCGCGGGCGGCTGCGCCTCGCGCTCGCGATCCCGTTCGTCCTCGTCGCCGCGGGCGCGACGACCACGATCCTCAAACCGCTGCTGGCGACCGACCGTCCCGAGGACTGGCTCGGGGCCGGGCAGATCGCCGCCGCGTCGTGGCCGAGCGGGCACGCGAGCGCGTCGATGACCCTCGGGCTGCTCGCCGTGCTCGTGATGCCCCCTCGGCTGCGGCCGACCGCCGCGGCCGCCGGAGGCGCGTTCGCGATCTGCGTGAGCTACGCGATCCTCGTGCTCGGCTGGCACTTCCCCTCCGATGTCGTCGGCGGGTTCTTCAACGCATCGATGTGGGTCCTCCTCGCCGTCGCCGCCCTCGCGTGGGCGGAGGCCCGGCGACCGGAGCGCCGACCCCGCTGGGCGACGCTGCGGGAGGGGCGGCCGCGTCCCGTCGACCGGATCGGGCCGCTCGCGCTCGGCGCGGGCGCTGCCGCGATGGTCGCCGCGGTGTCGATCGGGCGCCCGGGCCAGGTCGCGCGCTTCGTGCTCGAACGCCCGACCTGGACGGCCGGCGCCATCGTGATCGCGGGCCTCGCGGCGCTTCTCGCCACGCTCCTGGCCCGCGTCCTGACCCCGGTCCCACGCGCGGCGGGACCGGGCGTACCGTCTCAGCGGTAGCGGCCGGGCTCCCAGAGCGGCTCTTCCGCGCCGTTCGCCGCGCGCGAGAGGATGAAGAGGAGATCGCTGAGCCGGTTGAGGTAGCGGACGACCTCGGGGTTCCCGTCCTCGACGAGGATCGCGCGGCGCTCGGCGCGCCGGCACACCGTGCGGCAGACGTGCAGGTGCGCGGCCGCCGGGGTGCCGCCCGGGAGCACGAAGCTCTTCAGCGGCGTGAGCGTCGCGTTGACCTCGTCGCAGACCTGCTCCAGCCACGTCACCTGCTCGGCGGCGACCCGCAGGCGCGACCGGTCCCCGCCGTGCGGGACCGACAGGTCGGCGCCGAGGTCGAACAGGTCGTTCTGCACGCGCGCGAGCCAGCCGTCGAGCTTCTCGTCGAGACCCGCCGTCGCCCGGGCGAGGCCGAGCTGCGCGTTGAGCTCGTCGATCTCCCCGTAGGCCTCGATCCGCGGGTGGTTCTTCGGCACGCGACTCATGTCGCCGAGGTGCGTCTCCCCGCTGTCGCCGAGCTTGGTGTAGATCCGGGTGAGGTTGACGGTCATGCCGTCAACGATGTCAGACGCGGGGGCCATCGAGGGAGCGGTCCGCTCGGCGTCGGGCGAACGCCGCTACACTGGCGCGGTCGATACGGTCGGTGGCAAGGGAAGTCGGTGTGAATCCGGCGCGGTCCCGCCACTGTGACCGGGGAAGCCGCTCGCACGCAGCGCTCGCTGCAAGCCACTGGTCCGCCGAGGGCCGGGAAGGCGCGGGACGGTCGGCCCGGAAGCCAGGAGACCTCCTCCGGCCGCCCAAGCGCAATACGCCCTCGCGGAAAGGGGTGGCTCATGTTCAACGTACGTGCCTCCGTCGTCGGAGGTCTCGCCTTCATCGCTCTCGCGGTGCCTGCGACTGCTGTCGCAGCGCCCGCCACGGTCAACCTTCGGGTCGAAGGGCCCACCTCGACGTTGTTCGAGGGGCCCATCACGACCGACGTCCGGGAGTTCCGCTTCAACAGCGGCTCCAACCAGACTCCGACGACCTGCGACGGGACCTCGGCGACGGGCGGACCGGCCCCGGTGCCCGTCCCCACGCGCGGCGCCGCGCTCGCGGCGACGACCGACCTCGGGGTCACGCTCGCCGGCCAGCTCTTCTCCTTCGGTCCGGCGATCGAGACGATCAACGGCGTCGACGTCTCGTTCAACAGCGCGACGAACGACTACCTCGCCGAGTACTTCAACTTCGCCCCCGCAGCGCTCGGCGCCTGCTCGACGGAGATCCGAAACGGCGACCAGGTCCTGTTCGCCTACGCGAACTTCGGCGCACCAGCCCTGCGCCTCAGCGGCGGCCCGGCGCTCGTCGCGCCGGGACAGACCGCGCGGCTCACGGTCGTGGACGGCGCGACCGG
>JBFIDS010000049.1:0-13085 GCA_041603715.1 Paraconexibacter sp.
GAAGGACGCGAGGCTTCGACCGAACGATGTCGAGCACCGATAAGTATACGCTTTCCCGCCCGACGGGCCCCTGCGGCGGCCCGGCCGAACGGGAGGCGTACGCTCCGGCGCTGGCCCTTACGAGCACCCTCTCTTTCGGCGACCCGGGGCTTCTGCGCCTTAGTCGCCCCTGAGCGCCTAGGCCGCCGCGGGCGGCGGGCGCGCAGGGGCATCGAAAGGCGGAGCACCGCAGCCGGCACCGGAGAAAGAGGGTTTTTGGAACCATGAGCGCCGTTGACAGCCAGACCGAAATGACCGACGCCAACCGCGTCAAGATCTTCGACACCACCCTGCGCGACGGGGAGCAGTCGCCGGGCATCTCGCTCAACACGGCGGAGAAGCTCGAGATCGCGCATCAGCTCGCGCGGCTCAACGTCGACATCATCGAGGCGGGCTTCCCGATCTCCTCGCCCGGGGACTTCGAGGCGGTCCGTGAGATCGCGCGTGAGGTCCACGGTCCCGTCATCGCCGGGCTCGCCCGCGCGAACCCCGCGGACATCGACCGCTGCTGGGAAGCGGTGCGGGACTCCGAGCGCCCGCGGATCCACACCTTCGTCTCGACGTCGGACATCCACATCGAGCATCAGCTCCAGGCGACGCGTGACGACGTCCGCGGCCTCGCGCGGGCCTCGGTCGCCCAGGCCCGCGAGCTGTGCGCCGACGTCGAGTTCTCCCCGATGGACGCGACGCGCGCCGACGTCGAGTTCACTGCGGAGGTGGTCCAGATCGCCATCGACGAGGGCGCGACGACGATCAACATCCCCGACACCGTCGGCTACGCGATGCCCGAGGAGTACGCGCGTTTCCTCACCCGGCTCTACGAGCTCGCACCGGGCCTGGAGGACGTCGTCCTCTCGACGCACTGCCACGACGACCTCGGCCTCGCCGTCGCGAACAGCTTCCACGGCGTGCTCGCGGGGGCCCGACAGGTCGAGGGCGCGATCAACGGGATCGGCGAGCGCGCCGGGAACGCGTCCCTCGAGGAGTTCGTGATGCTCCTGCACACCCGCGGCGAGGAGCTCGGCCTGAGCTGCGACGTCGTCACGACCGAGATCGCGCGCACGAGCCGGCTCGTGAGCCGTCTCACGGGCTACCCGATCCAGCCGAACAAGGCGATCGTGGGGCGCAACGCGTTCGCCCACGAGTCCGGCATCCACCAGGACGGCGTTCTCAAGGAGCGCTCGACCTACGAGATCATGGACGCGCGCACCGTCGGCCTCGACGCGAACTCGCTCGTCCTCGGCAAGCACTCGGGTCGCCACGCCCTGAAGTCGGCGCTCGAGGATCTCGGCTACCCGATCGACGGCAGCGCGCTGAACCAGGCGTTCAAGCGCTTCAAGGAGCTCGCGGACAAGAAGAAGCAGGTCACGGCGATGGACCTCGAGGCCCTCGTCACCGACGAGCTGCGCGCCGAGGTCCCCGGCTACACGCTCGAGTGGTTCGACGTCGCGGCGTCGAGCAGGCGTCCGCCGCACGCGACCGTCGGGGTGTCGACCCCGGAGGGCCAGATGCGCGAGGGCTCGTTCACGGGCGACGGCCCCGTCGATGCCGTGTTCCGCGCGATCAACGCAGCGGTCGGGATCGACGCGCGCCTGCGCGAGTTCCGCGTCGACGCGGTGACCGGGGGCCAGGACGCGCTCGGCGAGGTGAGCGTCGTCGTCGAGCTCGGGGACGCGGACGCCGCCCTCGCCCACGGGACCCCGGGCGTCCTCGCGGGGGAGAGGGTCACCGGCGCCGGCCAGGCCGTCGCGACGGACATCATCGAGGCCGCGGGTGAGGCCTACGCGCGTGCGCTCTCGAGCGCGGTCCGTCGTGCCCGCGCCGCCGCCGACGCTCCAGAGGGCGAGGCCCGCGCCGCCCTCCTCGCGACGCCGTAGGAGCATTCGCTCCCTGAGTTGGACGCGGGACGGTCCCCGACGGCTCAGCGTCCGCTCACGTGCGGCGGTCGTGGTTTGTACGTGATAACGTACAAACGACCGTGGCCGTCGCCGACGACATCGAGCGCCAGATCCACGTCGGACCGAGGGTGCGAGCCCTCCGCGAGGCGATGGACCTGTCCCTGCGCGACCTGGCCGAGCGCTCCGGGGTGAGCGCCCCGATGCTGAGCCAGGTCGAGCGGGGCGAGACGAGTCCGACGCTCCAGGTCGCGGGACGCATCGCCGCCGGGCTGGACCTCCGCCTGTCGCAGCTCCTGCGCCTCGACGAGGGTGGGAGCGTCACCGTGGTCCGCCAAGGGGACGGCCGCCGTGGCGGCAGCGCACGGGCCGGGCACACGTTCGAGCTCCTCACCGCTCCGCTCCCCGGACAGCGCGCGGAGCTCAGCCGTCACGTGCTGCGCGCCGGGGCGAGCACCGGCCGCGCCGGCGACCCGCCCATCCACGAGGCCGGCAGCCGCGAGACGACGCTCGTCGAACGCGGCGAGGTCGTCCTCCACATCGACGGCGAGCGCCACGCGCTCCACGCGGGGGACTGCGTGACGTTCGACGCCGACCTGCCCCACCACTTCGAGAACCCCGGTCCCGACGACGCCGCGCTGCTCGCGGTGGTCAGCGCGGGCCTGCGCCGCAGTTAAGGAGAGCAAGACACCATGCCGACCACGCTGTTCGACAAGATCTGGGTCGCCCACGAGGTGGCGGAGGGGCTGATCTACATCGATCTCCACCTCGTCCACGAGGTGACGAGCCCGCAGGCCTTCGACGGGTTGCGCCTCGCCGGCCGCAAAGTGCGCCGCCCGGACCGCACGCTCGCGACCGCCGACCACAACACGCCGACGGACGGCACCCCGGTCGCGAAGATGATCAAGGACGAGCTGAGCCGCAAGCAGGTCGAGAAGCTCGAGGAGAACTGCGCCGAGTTCGGCGTGCCGATCTTCTCCCTGGGCTCCGACAAGCAGGGCATCGTCCACGTCATCGGCCCGGAGCTCGGGGTGACCCAGCCCGGGATGACGATCGTCTGCGGCGACTCGCACACCGCGACGCACGGCGCGTTCGGAGCGCTCGCCTTCGGCATCGGCACCTCGGAGGTCGAGCACGTCCTCGCGACGCAGACGCTCGGCCAGAACAAGCCGAAGTCGATGCGGATCCGCTACGAGGGCGAGCTCGGCCCCGGCGTCACGGCGAAGGACCTCATCCTCGGCACGATCGGCCAGATGGGCGTCGACGGAGCGGGGGCGCACGTCGTCGAGTTCGCCGGTCCCGCGATCGGGGCGCTCTCGATGGAGGGCCGGATGACGGTCTGCAACATGACGATCGAGGGCGGTGGCCGGGCCGGCATGATCGCTCCCGACGAGACGACGTTCGCCTATCTCCGCGAGCGCGGCGTGGAGATCGATCCCTCGTGGGCCGATCTGCGCACCGACGACGGCGCGACCTTCGACCGCGAGATCGTCGTCGACGCGAGCGCGCTCAGCCCCCAGGTCACCTGGGGCACGACGCCCGAGATGGTCGTCCCCGTCACCGCCGCGGTCCCCGAGCCGCAGGACGCGGGGGACACCCGCGCGCTGGAGTACATGGCGCTCGAACCCGGCACCCCGATGACCGACATCAAGCTCGACCGCGTCTTCATCGGCTCGTGCACGAACTCGCGGATCGGCGACCTTCGTGCCGCCGCATCGGTCATCCAGGGCCGCAAGGTCGCCGACGGCGTCATCGCGATGGTCGTGCCGGGCTCCCAGCAGGTGAAGGCCCAGGCCGAGGCCGAGGGCCTCGACGAGGTGTTCCGCGCCGCCGGCTTCGACTGGCGCGTCGCGGGCTGCTCGATGTGCCTCGGGATGAACCCCGATGTCGCGGCGCCGGGTGAGCGCGTCGCCTCGACCTCGAACCGCAACTTCGAGGGGCGCCAGGGCCGCGGGGCCCGCAGCCATCTCGTCTCCCCCCAGATGGCCGCCGCCGCGGCGATCGAGGGCCACTTCGTCGACATCCGCAGCTGGTCGTAGGACAGGAGAGCACCACCATGCCCATGGACCCCATCAACATCGTCGAGGGCGGCGTGACGTTCGTCGACCAGGACGACGTCGACACCGACCAGATCATCCCGGCCCGCTTCATGAAGCGGATCGAGCGCACCGGCTTCGGGGAGTTCTGCTTCCACGAGTGGCGCGCGAACGGCTACGACCTCCCGTCGAACCCCATCCTCGTCGCGGGCGAGAACTTCGGTTGCGGGTCGAGCCGCGAGCACGCTCCGTGGGCCCTCATGGACTACGGCTTCCGCGTGCTCGTCTCGCCGCGCTTCGCCGACATCTTCCGCAGCAACTGCACGAAGAACGGCGTCCTGCCGATCGAGCTGCCCCGCGAGCAGTGCGAGGAGATCGCCCGCCGCGGGACGGCGAAGGTCGACCTCGAGGCCCAGACGATCGACGAGTTCGCGTTCGAGATCGATCCGGAGATCAAGCGACGCCTCCTCGGCGGCCTCGACGACATCTCCATCACGCTCCAGTCCGAGGAGCGGATCGCGGCCTACGAGCGCGACCGCGAGCGCAAGGGCCCGGTGACGACCGCGATCGCGTGACGCCGCGCCCGGTCGGGGCGCGACCTCGACACTCCTGCAGCCCGCCGGGGGACGCGGACACCGCCGCCTGACTAGGGTTCGGCGCCATGCCCCGCATCGTCACCCTCCCCGGCGACGGCATCGGCCCCGAGATCCTCGCGCCCGCCGTCCGCGTCCTGCAGCAGCTCGTCCCCGGCGTGGAGACCGAGGAGCACGTCTTCGGAGGCGCGGCGATCGACGCGCACGGCACCGCGCTCACCGACGAGGTCCTCGATGCCTGCCGCGGGGCCGACGCCGTGCTCCTCGCCGCCGTCGGGGGTCCGAAGTGGGATACGACCGATCCGGACGCTCCTCGTCCCGAGCAGGGCCTCCTCGGCCTGCGCAAGGCGCTCGGGCTGTTCGCGAACCTGCGCCCGGTCCGCCCGCTGCCGGCCCTCTACGACGCGAGCCCGCTCCGCCGTGAGCGCATCGAGGGCACCGACCTGCTCGTCGTGCGCGAGCTCACCGGGGGCATCTACTTCGGTGAGAAGACCCGGTCGGCCACGGACGCGTCCGATCTCTGCCACTACACCGTCGCGGAGGTCGATCGGATCGCCCGCGTCGCCTTCGAGGCGGCCCGCCGTCGCGGCAACCGGGTCGCGAGCGTCGACAAGGCGAACGTCATGGAGACCTCGCGGCAGTGGCGCCAGGTGGTCCACGAGGTGCACTCCGCCGATTTCGCCGACGTCGCGCTCGAGGACGTCCTCGTCGACAACGCCGCGATGCAGCTCGTCGCCCGGCCGGCGGACTTCGACGTCATCGTCACGGAGAACCTCTTCGGCGACATCCTCAGCGACGAGGCGGCCATGATCACGGGGTCGATCGGGATGCTCCCGAGCGCGTCGCTCGGAGCGGCGGGCGACCCCGGCCTCTTCGAGCCCGTTCACGGCTCGGCCCCCGACATCGCCGGCCGCGGGATCGCGAACCCGCTCGCGATGTTCCTGTCGACCGCCATGATGCTCCGCCACGGCCTCGCTATGGAAGACGAGGCCTCCGCGCTAGAGTCGGCGGTGGACCGCGCCCTCGACGACGGCCTGCGGACCCAGGACATCGGTGGGAGCGCGACCACCGACGAGGCGACCGCAGCGGTTCTCGCGCACCTGTGAACACCGAGGAGAACGGACGATCGTGAAGCAGGCGGACCTCATCTGGATGAACGGCGAGTTCGTCGCCTGGGAGGACGCGAAGGTCCACGTCCTCACGCACGGACTCCACTACGGGACCGGGGTCTTCGAGGGCGTCCGCTGCTACGACACCGAGAGCTGCGGCCCGGCCGTGTTCCGCCACGAGGAGCACATCGACCGGCTGTTCAAGTCGGCGGGGCTCTACTACATGGACATCCCGTACACGCCGGAGCAGCTGCGAGAGGCGACGCTCGACCTCATCGGGCGCAACCGGCTGCGCTCCTGCTACATCCGTCCGCTCGTCTATCGGGGCTACGGCACCATGGGCCTCTTCCCGCTCGACGCTCCCGTCGAGGTGTCGATCGCCGTGTGGGAGTGGGGGAGCTACCTCGGCGAGGAGGGCAAGGCGAACGGCGTTCGCGCGAAGGTCTCCTCGTGGCGGCGGATCAGCGGCGAGTCGCTCATCCCGCACGCGAAGGCCTGCGGGCAGTACCTCAACTCCGTCCTCGCGAAGATCGAGTCCCACAAGGCCGGGTACGAGGAGGCGATCCTCCTCGACGACCACGGCCACGTGTGCGAGGGCACGGGCGAGAACATCTTCGTCGTGCGCGACGGTGTCATCCACACCCCGCCGCAGACCGCCTCGATCCTCGACGGGATCAACCGCCGCTCGGCGATCCAGGTCGCCCGTGACATCGGCTACGAGGTCGTTGAACGCGACCTCGCGCGGGCCGAGCTGTACCTCGCCGATGAGATCTACGTGACCGGCACCGCGGCCGAGCTCACGCCGGTCCGCGAGGTCGACGACCGCCCGATCGGCGAGGGCCGGCCGGGCAAGATCACGCTCGCGGTGCAGTCCGCGTTCGAGGACGCCCTCCACGGTCGCGGCGACCGCTACCGGGCGTGGCTCGACCCCGTCCCCGCGTTCCAGACCGCTCCGGTCGGCAGCTGAGGCGCGCCGTGTTCCGTCGCGTCCTCATCGGGCGAATTCGGTAGGCGGTCCGGGCGGCGCGCGCGTCGCGGATCCGGACCGCCTGGCCCGATCCGCACCGCCCACGACCGACTTCAGCAAGGACCACACGACATGACCATCCAGCTCTACGACGCCACCCTGCGCGACGGGATGCAGGGCGAGGGGATGACCCTCACCGCAGAGGAGAAGCTCCGCGTCGCCCACAAGCTCGACGACCTCGGCGTCCACATCATCGAGGCGGGTTTCCCGTCCTCGAACCCGAAGGAGCTCGAGCTCTTCGGGCTCCTCGCGCTCGAGACGTTCCACACCGCCGAGATCGCCGCGTTCGGCATGACGCGCCGCCGTGGCGTGGCCGCCGAGGACGACGAGGGGCTCCTCACGCTCGCGGGCTGCTTCGCGCCCGTGTGCACGATCGTCGGCAAGACCTGGGACCTCCACCTCGAGAAGGTCGTCAAGGTCTCCCGCGAAGAGAACCTCGCGATGATCGAGGAGTCCGTCGCGTTCCTCGTCTCGCGCGGCAAGCGCGTCATCTACGACGCCGAGCACTTCTTCGACGGCTGGCGCTCCGACCCGGTGTACTCGCTGGAGTGCCTGCGGGCGGCGGCCGCGGGCGGGGCCGAGCGCGTCGTCCTGTGCGACACGAACGGCGCCTCCCTGCCGCACCAGGTCGGCTCCGCGGTCGCGGAGGTGATCGCCGGCCTCGGCGACGCCACGACGGTCGGCATCCACTGCCACAACGACCTCGAGTGCGGTGTCGCGAACTCGCTCGCCGCCGTCCTCAACGGGGCGACGCAGGTGCAGGGGACGATGAACGGGATCGGCGAGCGCACCGGGAACGCGAACCTCGTGTCGATCGCCGCCAACCTCCACTTCAAGCTCGGCTACGACGTGCTCCCCGGCGACCGTGCGGCCCGGCTGACCGAGACCGCGCATTACGTCGACGAGATCCTCAACCTCGTGCCCGACCCCAACCAGCCCTTCGTCGGACGCAACGCGTTCGCGCACAAGGGCGGGCTTCACGTCGCCGGCGTCCGTGCCGACGCCTCGACGTTCGAGCACATGGTCCCCGAGGCGGTGGGGAACGCGCGCGCCCTGCTCGTGTCCGAGCTCGCCGGCCGCCAGACGGTGTCCGAGAAGGCGAGGGAGGCCGGGATCGAGATCACCGACCAGGACGCGATCCGCGTCATCGAGCGGGTCAAGGAGCTCGAGCACGCCGGCTACCAGTTCGAGGTCGCCGACGCATCCTTCGAGCTCCTCCTGCGTCGCGAGATCGGCGACTTCGAGCCGCTGTTCGAGCTGGAGCAGTGGCGGACGATCGTCGAGCAGCGGGGCGACGGCGCGATCAGCTGCGAGGCATCGATCAAGATCCGCGTGGGGGACAACCGGTACTTCGTCTCCGCCGAGGGCAACGGCCCCGTCAACGCGCTCGACTCCGCGCTGCGGGCCGCCATCACCGCGAGCCACCCGCACCTCGAGCACGTCGAGCTCACGAACTACAAGGTGCGTCTCCTCGACGCCCACCACGGCACGGGTGCGACGACCCGCGTCCTCATCGAGTCGACGGACGGCGAGTCGACGTGGGGCACGATCGGCGTCGCGGAGAACGTCATCGTCGCCTCGTGGGACGCGCTCGTCGCGTCGCTCGAGTACGCCGAGCAGCGGCGTCCCGGCACGCCCGGTCGCGGCGCGCTGAGCGGCGCGGAGGCCACGACCGGGTGAGCACGGACGAGATCCCGCTCGCCCGTCCCGTCCTCGGCACCGAGGAGGAGGAGCGCGTCCTCGCGGTCCTGCGCTCCGGCCAGCTCTCGCTGGGGCCGACGGGCCCGGAGTTCGAGCGGGCGTTCGCCGAGCGGGTGGGGGCAGCGCACGCGAGCGCGGTGTCGAGCGGGACGGCCGGCCTGCACCTCGCCCTGCGCGCGGTCGGCGTGACCGACGGCGACGAGGTCGTGACCTCCCCGTTCAGCTTCGTCGCGAGCGCCAACGCGATCGTGTTCGAGCGGGCCCGGCCGGTCTTCGCCGACATCGACCCCGTCACGCTCGATCTCGATCCGGCCGCGGCCGCGGCCGCCGTCACCGAGCGGACGACGGCGATCCTCCCGGTGGACATCTTCGGCTACCCGGCGGACCTCGGCGCGTTCGAGCGGCTCGGCCTCCCGATCGTCGAGGACGCCTGCGAGGCGCTCGGCGCGCTCGACGCCGATGGCATCCCGATCGGGGGACGCGGGCACCCCGCCGTCTTCGGCTTCTACGCGAACAAGCAGATGACGACGGGCGAGGGCGGGCTCGTGACGACCGGCGACGCCGGCATCAAGGCCCGGATCGACAGCGAGCGCAACCAGGGCCGCGCGCCGGACATGGGGTGGCTCGACCACGACCGCCTCGGCTTCAACTACCGCCTGAGCGACCTGCAGGCCGCGATCGGGCTCGCCCAGCTCGATCGGCTCGACGGGATGCTCGCGGGGCGGGCCCGGGTCGCGTCCGACTACAGGGCCGCGCTCGCCGACCTCGCCGCCGAGCGTGACCTCGGCCTCCCGTGCGAGGACCCTCCGGCCCCGTCGCGGGCACGGCGCGGGTGGTTCGTCTTCGTCGTGCAGGTCCCGCGGGACACCGATCGTGACGGGGTCATCCGCGCGCTCCGCGAGCGCGGCGTGCAGAGCAAGCCGTACCTGCCGGCGATCCACCTCATGAGCTACTACCGCGAGGTCCACGGTCACCGGGAGGGGGAGTTCCCCGTGTGTGAGGACGTCGCCGCCCGGTCCGTCGCCCTCCCGTTCTTCCCCGAGATGACCGAGGGCCAGGTCGCGCGCGTCGCCGCCGCCCTCGCCGCGGTGCTCGCCTCGCCGTAGCCCGTGCGGCGCGGCTCAGCCGCGACCGGGCGGTTCCGCGTGCCCGGCGTCGTGGGGCTCGCCGACGACGACGCGCTCTGCGCCGCCCGGACGGCGCGATCGGGGACCGCGTCCCGCTCCCTCGCATCCGCTGATGCCGCCCACCGGGTGAGCGCGGCGCCCGGCCCCTCGGCCCGCCGGCGCGCTCTGCTAGCCTCCTCGCGGAGAAGGGAAGTACCTCGACGGCCGGTTTCGTCAGAACGGTCCGCACAGCGGACCCGGAGCCGGCGGCCCACCACGGGCAGGGAAACCTTCGCGATCACCCCGACCGCGAAAGGACCCCTCCGTGACCTCCACGCCCCTCGGCGACCCCATCCACTGGCTCCTCCTCCTCGGAGCCATCGTCGTCCTCCTCGTCATCGATCTCGTCTTCGTGCGCGGCCGCGGCGGGGTGCTGTCCGTCCGCAACGCCGCCATCTGGAGTGCGGTGTGGGTGGGCCTGTCCTTCGGCTTCGCCGGCGTCCTCCTCGCCTGGGGGACGCCGGAGCAGACGACGGCGTACGTCGCGGGCTATCTCGTCGAGAAGTCCCTGTCGCTCGACAACGTGTTCGTGTTCCTCGTCGTCTTCGGCGCGTTCGCGATCCCGGTGCCGCAGCGTGCCCGCCTGCTCACCTTCGGCATCGTCATCGCGCTCGTCCTGCGCACGGTGCTCATCATCGTCGGCGCCGCGGTGCTGGAATCGGCGTCGTGGCTCGCGTTCCCGTTCGCCGCGCTGCTCGTGTGGACCGGGCTGCGCCTCTGGCGTCACCGCCACGACCACGGCGGCGAGGAGCGCCTGGTCGCCGGGCTGAAGGGGCGCCTGGACGTCGCGCCGGGTGACCGCGGGGGCCGGCTGCTCGTCCGTGAGGGCGATCGTCGGGTCCTCACGACCGCAGGCGCCGCGCTGCTCGCGATCGGCGTCGTGGACGTCGTCTTCGCCGTCGACAGCGTCCCTGCGATTCTCGCGATCACGACGGACACGTACGTCGTCTTCGCGGCGAACGCATTCGCGCTGCTCGGGCTCCGCCCGCTCTTCTTCCTCGTCGCCGACCTCGTCGAGCGCCTGCGGTACCTCAAGGCCGCGCTCGCGCTCCTCCTCGTGTTCATCGGCGGGAAGATGGTGTGGGGCGAGGTGTTCGGGAAGGTCGGACCGGCCGCCTCGCTCGTGGGCGTCGCCGTCATCCTCGGTGCCGGCGTGCTCCTCTCCCTGCGCGGCGGAGGACTCGACGACGCCGATCCTCGGGCGGCCGACGAACCCGCCGCGGTCCCGGGACGGGGTGGCGCGATGACGCGTTGACCGGGCGCGGGCCGGGCTCCATAATCCGGCGATGCCGCAGGGGCATCACCGCGGACCGGATCGCCCCGGCGGCGCGTCACCGAGCCGCCGCCGAGCACTGGGGCGCGACGAGGCCGCCCGCCGCCGGTCGCAGCGGGTCGGGTCGGTCGGCTTCCTGCTCGCCGCTGCGGCCCCTGTGGTGCTGTGGCACGACCTCGTCGCCGACATCGCGGCGTCGTTCGAGCTCGAATGGACGTACCTCGTGAGCGGCTGGACGCCGTGGGTGCTCATGGCGCTCGGGCTGCTCTGCTTCATCCCGGTGGCGGTGGGGGAGCTGCGCGACCGGGACGGACGCTTCCACCGCCCCGGGACGGCGGCCTGGAGCGGATGGGGCGTCACCCTCTACATCCTCGGGTTCGCACTCGCGACCCAGGTCGCGCAGATCGCCGATTCCTTCACGCGCGGGTAGCCTCCCGCGCCCATGTCGCGCTTCTCGCTGCCCCAGGACCCCGCCTTCCAGGCGCTCAACACCTCCCTCGGCTTCGATCAGCGGCTGTGGCCGTTCGACGTCGCCCAGTCCCGCGCGCACGCCCGGATGCTCGCGGCGCGCGGGATCATCGAGGACGCCGACCGCGACGCGATCCTCTCGGCCCTCGATGCCGTCGCCACCGAGCTCGAGGCGGGCACCTTCCCGTTCCGGGACGACGACGAGGACATCCACATGGCGGTCGAGCGGCGCGTCACCGAGATCGCGGGGCCCCGGGGGGGCACGCTCCACACCGCGCGCTCCCGCAACGATCAGGTCATCACCGACCTCGCGATGTTCACGCGCGCCTCGGCGGTCGAGCTCGGAGGCGACCTCGAGCGCCTCCGTGCGGTCGTGCTCGAGGTCGCCGAACGGCACCTCGACTGGCCACTGCCCGGGTACACGCACCTCCAGCGCGCCCAGCCCGTCTACCTCTCCCACCATCTCCTCGCCTACTTCTGGATGCTCACCCGCGACCTCGAGCGCTTCGCGGCGGTCGAGCGCGCGACGGCGGAGCTCCCCCTCGGCGCCGGGGCGCTCGCGGGCGTGAACTTCGAGACCGACCGCCGCATGGTCGCCGAGGAGCTCGGCTTCGCCGGCGTGACGGCGAACTCCGTCGACGCGGTCTCCAACCGCGACTTCGCGCTCGACCTGCTCCACGCGCTCTCGGTCTGCGCGACGCACCTCAGCCGGCTGGGCCAGGAGATCGTGCTGTGGACGAGCTCGGAGTTCGGCTTCATGACCCTCTCCGACGCCTGGTCCTCGGGGTCGTCGATCATGCCGCAGAAGAAGAACCCCGACGCGGCGGAGCTCCTGCGCGGGAAGGCCCCGCGGGTGTGGGCGCACCAGGCCGCCCTCCACGGCGTCATCCACGCCCTCCCGCTCACCTACAACAAGGACCTCCAGGAGGACAAGGAGCACCTGTTCGACGCCGTCGACACCGTGCGCCTGAGCGTCGCGGCGGCGGGGGGCATGCTCGAGACCGCGACGTTCCACCGTGAGGCGATGGCGTCCGCCGCCTCCGACCAGATGATCGCGGCCGTGGATCTCGCCGACCTCCTCGTGAAGCGCGGGACGCCGTTCCGCGAGGCCCACGGCGTCATCGCCGGGCTGGTCCGCGAGGCGGTCGAGGGTGGCAGGACGCTCGCCGACGTCGCCGTCCCCGCGCTCGGCGAGGAGGCGGCCGCCGTCCTCGAGCAGTCCTCCTGGCTCGAGTCGAAGGTCTCCGAGGGCGGGACCGCGCTCGTGAGGGTGCGCGAGCAGATCGATCGCGCCCGCGCGCTCGTCGGCACGGGGTGAGGGCGGACGCTGCACCCCTTCCGGCGGCCTTCTACGCGCGTCCGGTCCTCGACGTCGCCCGCGACCTCGTCGGGTGCGTGCTGCGGCACGGCGAGACGGCGGGACGCATCGTCGAGACCGAGGCCTACCACGACTCCGAGGCAGCGTGCCACGCCCACATCGGACGGACCGCACGCACCTCGGTGCTCTTCGCGGCCCCGGGGACCGCGTACGTCTACCTCTCGTACGGGATCCACTCGCTCCTCAACGCGGTCTGCGAGGACGAGTCGACGGGGGCGGCCGTCCTCGTCCGTGCGCTCGACCCGCTCGCCGGCGTCGAGATCATGCAGGCCCGCCGCGGGCCGGTCCCGGCACGGGAGCTCTGCAACGGGCCGGGGAAGCTCACCCAGGCCCTCGACGTCGGCCTCGGGATGAACGCGAGCTCGCTCGTCGCGGGGCCCGTGCAGATCCTCCCGCGACC
>JBFIDS010000050.1:0-13083 GCA_041603715.1 Paraconexibacter sp.
GCCGCTGCGCTCGCCGGCCTGACGGGCCCCCGCGGGCGTCCGCCCCACGCGGCGCCCGCCGGGTACGCTGGCGCGCGTCGTGGACGCACTTCCCGCCGACCCCCGCGGCGCGCTCGAGCAGCTCGCCGATCGCGCCGGGACCGAATTCCCGCACCTCGTCGCCGCGCGGGCGCTCACGTCCCGGCGACTCGGCGAGGTCCGCAACCGGCTCGAGGCCGCCGGACCGACGCAGCTCTTCGCCGAAGACCTCCCCCGCGAGTCCGTCGTCCGCTTCGGGTCGTGGGGGCGCGCCGAGCTCACCGAGTTCAGCGACGACGACTGGCTGCTGATCGTCGACGGCGACGAGCCCGAGGCCGGCGCGCGGGAGCATCTGCTCGGCTGGGTCGGGGACGCGGTCGGTCGCGGGGCCGCCGCTCCCGGGGACCAGGAGACGTTCGGTACGGCCGTCTCCGCGGCGTCGCTCGCGCAGCACATCGGGCTCGACGACGACACGAACCGCAACCTCACCCGCAGGATGCTCCTGCTGCTGGAGTCCGTCCCGGCGATCGGCGAGGACACGTGGGCGCGCGCGGTCCGGGGCGTGCTCGACGCCTACCTCGACCCGACGGCGGACGGCGGGGACTTCTCGCCCCCGCGCTTCCTCCTCAACGACCTCATCCGCTACTGGCGCACGATCGCCGTCGACTTCGGCGCCAAGCACCGTGGCGGCGACCAGGACGAGCGCTGGGTCCTGCGCAACGCGAAGCTCCGCCTGTCGCGCAAGATGCTCTTCGCGGGCGGCCTCGTCCCTGTCCTCCTGTGCCGTGAGCGTCCCGCCGACGGGATGGGCGAGTTCCTCGCGACCTGGTTCGCGGCGCCTCCGACCGACCGCATCGCTGCGGCGTTCCTCGCCGCCGAGGGCCCCGGCGGACTCGACGCCGGCCTCCGCACCCTGCTCGCCTACGACGCGTGGATCGGACTCCTCGCCGACCCCGATCGGCGGGACGCCCTGAAGCGCCTCACCCGCGAGGCGCGCCGCAGCGACCCGACGTGGAGCGAGGTCCGCAGCCTCGGCGAGCGGCTCGAGCAGGGGCTGCTCGCGCTCCTCTTCCAGACCGAGCTCGCGCCGGTCGCCCAGCGGTTCGCGGTGTTCTGAGCAGCGGACGCGGCCAGCCGGACGGGCGCGCGCCGGACGGACGGGCGCGCGCCGGACGGACGGGCACGCGCCGGACGGACGGAGCGCCACCGACGGCCCCGCCACCCTGCCCCAGGTCACGTTTGCTGGCCCTGATCCAGCGAACGTGACCCGGGGACCGAGCCGGTCGGTGACGCGAGGCCGGCCCGCCCACCCGTCCTCAGGCCGAGCTCGGCGCGACGTCACCCGTCTGCCGGTGCCGCGCGGCGAGGATCTGCCCCGCCACGATCGCCGCCGCGAGCGCGCCCGCGACGACGATGGTCATCGGGTCGTCCCGGAGCTTCGCGTACACGAACGCGGCCAGCACAACGACATCGAGAAGGACCGAGAGCGCGGGGACCCAGCGCTTCGCGTCGATCTCGGCGTGCAGGCGTCGCAGAACGCCCCACTGGATGGCGATGTCCATCGTGAGGTAGAGCACGAGACCCATGGACGCGATCTGCGACAGGTCGAAGAGCACCGTCACGATGATCGCCAGCGCGCCGGTGATGAGGAGGGGCTGACGGTCGACGCCCACGGGCAGGCGCGGGGCCTGCCCCATGTCCTGCAGCATCGCGTAGAGCCGGGAGACGGAGAACAGGCTCGCGAGGAGGCCCGAGAGCGTCGCGACGACCGCGACGACCGCCGTGAGGGTGACCCCCCATGTGCCGAACAGGGGATCGGCCGCCTCGGCGAGCGCGTAGTCACGGGCGGCGATCGCGCCCTGGGCGCCGAGGCTCGACGCGACCGACACCGTGATGAGGAGGTAGATCGCCGTGCAGAGGGCGATCGAGATCGCGATCGACCGCGCGATGTTCCGCTTCGGGTCGGCGACGTCGTCGCCCTGGTTGGTGATCGTCGTGAAGCCCTTGTACGCGAGCACGGAGAGGCCGATGCCCGCGAGCACGTCCACCGCGGAGCCCGCCCCGCCGTCGTTCTGGGACAGGAGCCCGTCGGTGGAGGTGACCGCGACGCCGATCAGCCCCGCGATCGCGAGCGCCGCGATGCCGAGGATCTTGACCGCCGCCGTCGTCGTCGCCGAGCCCTCGACGAGCCGGTTGCCGACGAGGTTGACGAGGACCGCCGCCGTGATCGCGACGACGCCGAGCGCCGGGACGAGCACCGCGGAGTCCTCGAGCTCGAACGGCCGGAGCAGGTAGGTCCCGAACGTGCGCGCGAGGAGGCTCTCGGCGACGACCATCGAGACGTACATGAACACGGAGAACGACCCCGCGATCGCCCCGGGGCCGTAGGCGGACTTGAGAAGCATGGCGATCCCGCCCGAGGACGGATCGACCGAGGAGTAGCGGACGTACGCGTACGAGCTGACGCCCGCGACGAGCGCGCCGCCGGCGAAGGCGAGAGGGAAGAGGCTGCCGGCGAGCCCTGCGACCTGACCGACGAGCGCGAAGATGCCGGCCCCGATCATCACGCCGGTGCCGAGGGACACCGACCCGGTGAGCGACAGCTTCTGACTCTCGGACATCGAAGGGCGCGTACCCGCCCTCTCCCGATGCCACTCCTCGCCCCCGCGCGGCGCCGGGCCCCCTTCCGGTCACCGCCGGATGATCGGCTCCAGGCGACGGATGACGTTGAAGTAGCTCACCGGCGCGACGCGCTGCAGCCAGTCCGTCGCGCGCGCGTCCGGACCGATGAGGATGCGGTCGCGGCCCTTCTCGATCCCGCCGACGATCGTCTGCGCCGCCTTCTCCGGCGACGTGCGCGCGACCTTCTTGAAGTCGCGCTTGAGCTCCTCCGGGTCCGTGCGTCCCTTGTCGTCCTGGTGGATGCGCGCGTTGTTGACGATGTTCGTGTCGATCCCGCCCGGATGGATGCAGACCGAGCGGACCCCGGTGCCGTGCAGCTCGTGGCGCAGCGACTCGGTGAAGCCCTTCACGGCGAACTTCGACGCGTTGTAGATCCCCTGGGTCGGCCAGGCGATGATCCCGAAGATGCTCGACACGTTGGCGATGACGCCGCTGTCCTGCTCGATGAGGATCGGCAGGTAGGACTGGGTGCCGTGCACGACGCCCCAGAAGTTGATGTTCATGACCCACTCGAGGTCCTCGGTCGAGGACTCGGCGATCGTCTGCGACAGGGTCACGCCCGCGTTGTTGAGCACGAGCCCGATCGGGCCCTGCCAGTCCTTCACCTCCGAGGCGAGCTGCTGCTGGGCCCAGCGGTCGCCGACGTCCATGGGCCGCACGAGCGTGGGGACGGAGACGCTCGCCGCGGTCTCGGCGAGTCCCTCCTCGTTCTTGTCGACGAGGACGAGCGGGCAGCCGCGCGTCGCGAGGAGCTGGGCGGTCGCGCGCCCGATGCCGGAGGCGGCGCCGGTGACGACGGCGGTCCGGCCGGAGATCGTGGTCATGGCGCGGCATGTTGACACGCCCGTAGCTTTCGTGCCGGGGCGCACCCGGCGAACCGGGCGCGGGCGCACCCCCCGTTCACGTGCGAGTCATCCCTCTCGGGGTACGGTCGGGGTATGACCACCGATGCCAAGGACCACTCCGACCTCCGCGCCCTGTTCGTCAACTGCTCGCTCAAGCCGGGCCCGGAGCCCTCGCACACGCAGGCCCTCATGGACGTCGCGATCGGGGTGATGGAGGCCAACGGGGTGACCGTCGACACGGTGCGCGCGGTCGATCACGACCTCGCACCGGGCGTGCAGCCGGACATGACCGAGGCGGGGTTCGCCCGCGACGACTGGCCCGCCCTGTTCGAGCGCGTCATCGCCGCCGACATCCTCGTGCTCGGCACCCCGATCTGGCTCGGCGAGAAGTCGAGCGTGTGCACGCGGGTCGTCGAGCGCCTGTACTCCAACAGCGGACAGCTCAACGAGCAGGGGCAGTCCATCTACTACGGCCGGGCCGGCGGCTGCATCGTCACCGGCAACGAGGACGGCGCCAAGCACTGCGCGATGAACGTCCTCTACTCGCTCCAGCACCTCGGCTACGCGATCCCGCCGCAGGCCGACAGCGCATGGATGGGCGAGGCCGGTCCCGGGCCCTCCTACTCAGACGAGGGCTCCGGCGGTCCGGAGAACGAGTTCACGCAGCGCAACACCGTGTTCATGGCGTGGAACCTCATGCATCTCGCCGGGATGCTCAAGCGCGCCGGAGGGTTCCCCGCGTACGGCAACCAGCGCACCGAATGGGACGCGGGCTGCCGGTTCGACCACCCCAACCCGGAGTTCCGCTGACCCCCGGACAGCCCGTGGAGCTCGGACGTCCGTCTCCTCGCCCTGGAATCGGAGGGGACGGACGTTCGAGCTCTACTCGGCCGCCGCGCCCGCGAGCGCGACGAGCGCCTCGAGCTCGTCGCCCATCGCGTCGATGAGCCGCGCGACGTCGGGCATCTGGTCGCGGTCGGCGACGATCCCCACGTCGATGCGGTCGAGGTAGCTGAGGACCGTGATGTTGAGGCCGGACCCGTCGGCGATGACGCTCACCGGGTAGTTCGCCTCGAGCTGGGCGCCCGCGAGGTAGAGCGGCACCGGCGGTCCGGGGACGTTGGAGATGATGAGGTTGAAGAGCGGCCGGAACGCCGGATTGGCCGCGAGCTGGATCGCGACCCGCGCCGCCCGTGCGTTGATCGCCGGCGGGATGAACTCCGTGACCTCCTGGAGCGCGGTCGCCGGGAGCGCCTTGTGGCGCTCCTTGGCCGCCCGCAGCGAATCGTGCGCCGCGCGCACCCGCTCCACCGGGTCGGCGCGGTCCGTCGGGATCGGGACGATCATCACGGAGACCCGGTTGCCGTAGGTCCCCATCTGCTCCTCGGTGCGCACCGACACGGGGATCTGCGCGAGCAGGGGACGATCGGGCAGCGCGTCGTGGGCGAGGAGCCAGTCGCGGGCGGCCGCCGCGCTGAGCGAGACGATGACGTCGTTGACGGTCACGCCGAAGTGGTTCTTGACCTCCTTGACGTGCGGCAGCGAGAACGACCCGAAGGCGAACTTGCGGTGCGCGCTGATCTTGCCGCTGAACGGCACCCGCGGGGCCCGCATCGTCGGACGCTCGACCACCCGGCCGTCCTGCTCGGGGCCCTCGCCCGCGCCGATGGCCTTGCGCGCCCAGGACAGCGTCCTGCTCACGCGCTCGGCACCGGGCACGCCGAACAGCGACGGCGCGACGTCGATGTGCGGGAGCGTCGCGGGGAGAGCCCGCAGCGCGCGCACCGGCTGGGCGGGGAGCGCGGCGAGACCGCGGCCGAGCATCTCGAGCCCGCCGGGTGGCGGCGAGAGCGGTGCGTCGCCCGAGAGCCCGGGCGGCGGGATGTCCCGGCCCTCGGGCGCGAGGTCGAACATCACACCCATGATCTCGGCGCCCGACATGCCGTCGATGACCGCGTGGTGCATCTTCGTGAGGACGGCGACGCGGTCGCCCATCAACCCGTGGATGACGTAGACCTCCCACAGCGGGCGGGCGCGGTCGAGGTGCCGCGAGACGATCCGCGCGACCTGCTCGGCGAGTTGATCCTCGTCCCCGGGCTCCGGCAGCGCGAGTTCACGGACGTGATAGTCGAGGTCGAAGCGCGGGTCGTCGGCCCAGTAGGGACGGTCGATCCCGAACGGGACCGTCACGAGCTGCCAGCGGAGCGGCGGGAGGAGATGGAGGCGCTCGGAGAGCATCGCCTTGACCTCCGCGACACCGAGACGACCGCCCGGTGCGGTCGTCGGATCGAAGACCGCGAGGCCGCCGACGTGGCCGGTCATCGTGTCGCTCTCGAGAGCGAGGAACTGGGTGTCGAGTCCGGTGAGCTGCCGCATCGTCCTGCGACCCTATCCGGCCCGAAAGCTCGCGACACGCACGACCGCGCGCGACCGTGAGACCGGAGTGAGATGCACCAGGGCTCCCGGCGGCCTACGAGCGATCGGCCCGGGATCGGCGCTGGACCTCTCCGGCGCCGACCGGCTCGCGCACCTCGAGATCGACGCGCGGGCCGCGTCGACCGGGCGCGCGGCCGACCGAGACCGACGGCGCGTCGGTGCGGTCGATCTCGTCGGTGTTCGTCGACGAGTCCGGGGGGACCTGCGGCTGCGCGGCGGCTCGGCGACGGTCGACGGACCGACGACGGCGTTCCTCACCGCCAGGGTGACTCCGAACGCGCAACCGACGACCTACCGCTTCGAGGTGGGACGGGAAGGTGCGGGGCATCGCGCGGACGCAGGGTGCCGACGCGGACCCGCACGACGAGCCGTCGGCTCAACCTGCGGACGCGCTGACCTCCCGCTCCGAGCGCTCCAGCCCGAACGCCTCGGCGAGGAGCTCGTAGGAGCGCACGCGGGGCCCATGCTCGTGGGTGATCGCGACGACCATGAGCTCGTCGGCGAGGTAGGCGCGGGCCCGCTCCTCGAGGCCCGCACGGACCTGCTCGGGCGTACCGCAGATCATCCGGCGCGGTGGTCCCTCGGACCCTTCGGACGCGAGAAAGCGCTGCGCGACGTCCACGGACGGCACGAGGCCGGGTCGGCCGCGGCGCAGCAGCTTGAACATCATGCGCCCGCTCGACGTGAGCGCGAGCGCCTCGTCGGGGTCCTCGGCGGCGATCGCCCAGGTCGCGAGGAGGACGTGGGGCGCCTTCAGCGTCGCGCTCGGCCGGAAGCGCTCCCGGTAGAGGGCGGTCATCGCCTCCCCATCGGGCGAGATAAAGTCCGCGTAGGCGTAGGGCAGCCCCATCTCCCCGGCCCAGATCGCGCTCTGCGCCGAGGACCCGAGCATCCACGGGCGCGGACCCCCGCCCTGGGCGCCGTCGTCGCGGACCCGCAGGGGACGGAACGGATGCTCGGGCGGGTACGGCACGTGCCCGAGGTGGGCGAGCAGCTCGCCGACGTGCTCCTCGAAGTCGTGGGGAGCGGCCTGACGCCGGTCGCGCTGGAGGGCGAACGCGCGCATGCCGTCGGTGCCAGGCGCGCGGCCGAGCCCGAGGTCGATGCGCCCGGGGGCGAGGGCGTCGAGCATCGAGAACGTCTCTGCGACCTTGAGGGGGCTGTAGTGGGGGAGCATCACCCCGCCGCTCCCGACGCGGATCCGCTCCGTGGAGAGCGCGACCGGGCCGATGAGGACCTCCGGGCTCGCGCCCGCCATCGCGCCACCGTGGTGCTCGGCGAGCCAGACCCTGTGGTAGCCGAGGCGGTCCGCGTGCCGGGCGAGGTCGAGCGTGTTGGCGAGGGCCTGTGCGGCGGTCCCGCCCTCGGCGATCGGCGACTGGTCGAGGACGCTGAGGCGCATGCCCACGAGGGTAGTGGTCGGCCCTCGCCGGCCCGGGAGCGGCACGTTAGGGTCGGCGCCATGTCGACCGGCGACCGCGACCCGTCGTCCGAGCCGCCCGTCCTCGAGGGGGAGCGCGTCGTCCTGCGGCCCCTGCGTGAGGAGGACGTCGAGCCGCTCGTCGGCATTCTCCGCGAGCCGTCGGTCGCGCGGTGGTGGAACCCGCTCCCCGACGAGGCGGCGGCGCGGAAGGCCATCCACGACGGGGACATGATCTTCACCGTCGAGGTGGGCGGGGACGTCGCCGGCTGGCTCAGCGTGAGCGAGGAGCCCGATCCGGACTTCCGACACGCGGGGATCGACGTCTTCCTCACCGCCGAGCGGCAGGACCGCGGGCTCGGCACGGAGGCCGTTCGGCTTGCCGTCGCCTGGCTGATCGGGCAGCGCGGCCATCACCGCGTGACGATCGACCCGTGCGCGGAGAACGTGCGCGCGATCCGCTGCTACGAGCGGGTCGGCTTCCGTCCCGTCGGGGTGATGCGCGAATACGGCCGGATCGGGGACGGGTCGTTGGCCGACCACCTCCTCCTCGACCTCCTCGCGGACGACGCCGGATTCGTGCGCGACCTCCGCCGGGGACGGTAGCGTCGGGTGAACCCCACGCCCCACAGGAGCCCGAACATGAGCACGACCGACAGCAGCACCCGCCTCGTCTCCGTCGACGATCTCGACGACAGCCAGGTCACCGTCGTGGAGGGGACGCCCCACGGCACCCTCGCCGTCGGCATCAGGGACGGGGAGCCGTTCGCCGTGTCGAACCGCTGCCGCCACCTGGGCGCCTCCCTGGGCAAGGGCAAGGTCGACGGCGACGGCTGCCTCGAGTGTCCGTGGCACGCCGCGCTCTTCGACGTGCGGACCGGCGCGATGCTCCGCGGCCCGCAGGGCGCGTTCAAGCCGATCGCCGGTGCGGTGAAGGGCACGCTCGGCGCCCGCAAGCTGAAGGTCTACCCCGTCGAGCTGCGCGACGGCGCGATCTGGCTCGCCTGAAGCACCACGACCGAGGCGCCTCCGGCCGCGGTGCCGGGCAGGGGGTCAGGCAGCCGTACCAGGCCGCCGCGCCGGGCGGCGGCGCCGGACGGACCCGCCGGCCGGGCGCATCGGCGTGAGGACGGAGCGGCGACGTGTCAGGATCCGCGGCTCCGTTCTCGCGATCCAGGAGATCCCGCACCAATGTTCTTCACACGCTCCACCCGGCGGGCCTCGGCCCTCCTCGCCGGCACCGCGGCCCTCGCCCTCGCCGCCGGATGCGGCAGCGACGACGGTGACGGCGGGGACGCCGGCGACGACGAGGCGGCGATCAGCGCCGTCATCACGAAGGGCGTCACCTCGACCGACGTCGAGGAGAAGTGCGTCGAGACCGTGACGACCGGCTTCGTCACCGCCGTCTACGGCGACCTCGAGACCTGCCGAGCGGCCGAGGCCGAGGAGGACGACGATCCGCCGCCCACCGGCGCGGCGACGAGCGACATCGTGATCGACGGCGACGACGCGACCGCGAAGGTGACGATCGAGGGCGGCAACACCGACGGGGCGACCGGCACGATCACGCTCGCCAAGGAGGACGGGGACTGGAAGGTCGCCGAGCTCGGCATCGATCTCCTGCGCTCACAGCTCTCGACCGGGTTCGAGAAGGGTGACTTCGGGCCGGACGACGGCCCCCTCCAGGACCCGGCGGTGCGCACGTGCATCAACGATGGGCTCCAGGCGCTCGACGACGCCAAGTTCCGCAGCATCGCCCACGCCTCGATCGCCGAGAAGGACCCGCCCGCGGAGTTCAACAGCGTCATCACCGAGTGCATCAGCCAGGGCGGCGCCGAGGGTGCCGACGACTCCGCCGCCGATGAGGGCGCGTCCTCGGGCGAGGAGCCCGACGACGGCGAGCTCTCCCTGCTGCGGCGTCAGTTCGAGGAGGGCATCCGCGAGTCCGCCGAGGACGACGGCGCCACGGCGGAGCAGATCGACTGCGTGCTGCGTGAGACCCGCGAGACGATCAGCGAGGACGAGATCGTCGAGCAGGTCGGCCGCGGCGCGGACGACGTCGCTCCCGAGCTGGCCCAGAAGGCCGCCGCCGCGATCCAGAAGTGCGGCTGAGCGCGTGAAGCTCGACCTCACCGGCCTGCGCGGCGCGTTCGGCCTCGGCGTCGCCGGGAACTTCGCCGGGCATCTCGAGCAGGCCGGTGAGGCGGGCGACTTCGTCTCCGTCGACGCGCCACCGGAGGCCCCCAAGGGCATCTTCCCCTGGTACGCGCCCGGGTCCGACACCTTCATCGGCACGTTCCCGCTGTCGTCGGACCGGATCCTCACCCCGCCGTCCGCGGAGCCGCTCGACCTCCAGATCGAGCCGGAGGTCGCGGTCCTCTTCGACGCCGCCTACGACGCCGACGGACGCGTCAAGGGTCTCGCGCCCCGCGCGCTCACGGCGTTCAACGACTGCTCGATCCGGCGCCCCGGCGCGCGGAAGATCAGCGAGAAGAAGAACTGGGGCGCCGCGTCCAAGGGGATCTCCGGCTCCGGGATCCCGGTGGCCGATCTCGACCCGCAGGGCCCCACCGCGACCCTGCGCCTCGCGTGTTTCCTGCGCCGCGACGGGCGCACCGAGGACTACGGGATCGACAGCCCGCTGCCCGGCTACACCTACTACGGCCCGCGGCTCGTGGACTGGCTCGTCGACCGCCTGCGCGAGCAGCGCGGCGTCGACGGCACGCCGCTCGAGGACGTCGGGGCGCTCGTGCGTGCGGCCGGCCATCCGGCGACGCTCATCGTCGGGATCGGGGCGACGCGGTACACCGACCTCGGAGCGACGACGTACCTCGAGCCCGGGGACGAGTCGCTCGTCGTCGTCTACGACGGGGACCGTTACGAACCCGCCGCCGTCCACGACGCCGTCGCGTCCGGGCGTGAGGACGATCTGCGGGCCGCCTCGGTCCTGCGCCAGGAGGTCGTCGGCCCCACCGGCCCGTGACGGGCGACGGATAGCCTCCAACGCATGCGAGCCACCGTCATGTACTCCGCGGGCGACGTCCGGATCCAGGACGTCCCCGACGCGACGATCACCGCGCCGACCGACGCGCTCGTGCGCATCACGCGTGCGTGCATCTGCGGCAGCGACCTGTGGCCGTACAAGTCCTTGCCGGACGTCGACGGCGGCGTCCGGATGGGCCACGAGTTCATCGGGGTCGTCGAGGATGTCGGCGGGGACGTCGCCACGGTGAAGCGCGGAGACGTCGTCGTCGCGCCGTTCGCCTACTCCGACGGCACATGCGCGTTCTGCGACGAGGGCCTGCAGACGTCGTGCCCCAACGGCGGGTTCTGGGGTGTCGGGGACGTCGACGGCGGCCAGGGCGAGGCGGTCAGAGTTCCTCACGCCGACGGCACGCTCGTCGTCCTCCCGGTGGGCGAGGACGACGCGCTCATGCCCTCGCTCCTCACGCTCTCCGACGTCTTCGCGACCGGCCACCATGCGGCCGTGAGCGCGCGGGTCGCGCCCGGCCGTCGGGTCGCGGTCGTCGGTGACGGCGCCGTCGGCCTCTGCGGCGTCATCGCGGCGGCGCGCCTCGGCGCGGAGCAGATCATCCTGCTCGGCCGCCACGAGGACCGCACCGCTCTCGGACGCGAGTTCGGCGCGACCGACGTCGTGCCCGAGCGTGGCAAGGAGGCGACCGCGCGGGTCCGCGAGCTGACGGGCGGCGAGGGCGTCCACTGCGTGCTCGAGTGCGTCGGGACCGCCGACTCGTTCAACACCGCGATGAGGATCGCCCGTCCCGGGGGCGCGATCGGCCGCGTCGGCATGCCGCAGTTCGACGACATGCCCGGCGGGCGGTCCTCGTTCGGGCGCAACGTGACGGTGAGCGGCGGCGTCGCTCCCGCGCGCGCCTACATCGAGGAGCTGCTGCCCGACGTGCTCGACGGCACGCTGCAGCCCGGCCGGGTGTTCGATCGCACGGTGGATCTCGACGGTGTTCCGGACGGGTACCGCGCGATGAACGACCGCGAGTCGATCAAGGTGCTCGTACGCCCCTGAGCCCAATCCTCGACGGTGGCCACACTCGGGGCCGCGGTCGCATTATTATCCGGCGCGATGGGGACGCTCGAACGCGTTTATACGCGTCTAGGTCCCCGCTACCTGGACGCCTACCTCCTTGCGTACGTCCTCCCGGCGATGGTGCTGGGAGCCGCCGCGGCGTCGTGCTTCGGGGTCTACCACGACGTCTCGCTCGGCGAGGCGGTGCGGATCGTCCTCGTGTCCCAGGGGATCCTCGCCGTGAGCCTCGCACTCAGCGCCACGGCGATCCGTCGGTCGCTCGCGCCCACACGGGAGTGGATCGCGCGTGGGGGCGGGCCGGAGGGCGCCCGGCGCGCGTGGCGCCGCGCGGTCCGCACGCCGGTCGCGGTCCTCCCCGCCAAGCTCGCGGGCGGCACGTTGCTCGTCGCGGTGCCGATCGCCGTCTACGCGCACCTCGACTTCGGCCTCGACGGTCCCGCCACGCTCACGGTCTTCATGGCGGTGATGACCGCGTTCACCTACCACCTGCTCCTCTCCGTCTTCGGGGCCGAGGTGTTCCTGCGTCCCGTCGTGGAGCACATCGCGCATCACCTCGACGACACGCAACTCGGCGGCCGGCCCACGCTCTCCCTCCGGCGCCGGCTCCTCGTCTCGCTGCCCCTCATCGCCGGCACGAGCGCGATCGTCGTGTCGGTCGCCACGGAGGACGGGGACGCGACGTTCGCGACGCTCGGGACCGGGTTCGCCGTGACGATCGTCGTCGTGGGCCTCACCGCGCTGCCGCTCGTCGTCATCGTCGTCCGCGCGATCCTCATGCCGGTCCGCTCGCTGCTGCAGGCGACGCAGCAGCTCCGCGCCGGCGACCTGTCCGCAAGGGTCCCGGTCCTCCACGAGGACGAGCTCGGCGTACTCACCGCGACGTTCAACGGGATGGCCTCCGAGCTGCAGGAGTCGCGCGAGCAGCTCGTCGCCGCACGCGAGGAGGAACGCCGGCGGTTGCGCCGTGACCTCCACGACGGACTCGGGCCGTCGCTCGCGGCCGTGTCGATGCGCCTCGACATCGCCGACGGCCTGCTCGGGGCCGGCAACGGGGACGGGCCCGACTCCGACTCCGACTCCGACGGGGTCCGCGTCGAGCTCGCGGCCGCGCAGGAGGACCTCCGCGACGCGATCGCCGACATCCGCAGGCTCGTCGACGACCTGCGCCCGCCGCGCCTCGACGAGCTCGGGCTCGCCGGCGCCATCCAGGAACGCGTCGCGCGGATCCCCCACGGTAACGGGGCCCGCTCCCCGCGGGTCGCGCTCGAGATGGAGCCGCCGGCCGGCCTCGGGGAGCTGCCCGCCGCGGTCGAGGTCGCCGCCTACCGGATCGTCGAGGAGGCCCTCGAGAACGCTCGCCGTCACTCGGGCGCGAAGTCGTGCACCGTCCGGCTCGTCCTGGACGACGACCTGCGGCTCGAGGTGCGCGACGACGGGCTCGGGCTCCCCGCCGAGCGCCGCGACGGGGTCGGGCTGGACTCGATGCGCGAGCGCGCGGCCGAGGTCGGCGGGGTGTGCCGGATCGAGACGTGGCCCGGCGGCGGGGTCCGCGTCGCCGCCCACCTCCCGGTGCGCCGATGACGGCGTCCACGATCTCGGTCGTCGTCGCCGACGACCAC
>JBFIDS010000051.1:0-12784 GCA_041603715.1 Paraconexibacter sp.
CGCTCCGCCGAGCAGCCAGGCGACGACCGGGTTCGAGTTCCACATGTCGCCGATCCGCAGCGCGTCGCGGCCCCACACCTCGCGGGGGACCGTCGGCGCGAGCGCGATCACCCGGCGCACGGTCGCGGGGTCCTCGCTGAGGCGGTCGGCGCCGCCGACGGCCTCGGCGAGGTCGGGATCTCCCCTCCGCGCCAGCAGCGCACCTCGTAGCGGAAGATCCGCCAGCGCCCGGCGTGACGGCTTCCGACCGGGCCCGTCGCGACGACACCGCGGCTCGCCTCGTCGGCGTCGGGCGAGGGCGCGACCTCGATCGTGTGCGTCACGCCGTCCAGCCTCAGCACGAGTGCGGCGTGGTAGAGATCGTGGCGCGGGCGGCCGCTGCGCCTCGCGACGATCGCCTCGTAGACGCGACCGTTGTAGCGCACGGAGTGCCCCCCGGCGCCGAGCGGGATCCAGTAGAGGTCCAGGGCGTGCCAGGGGTCAGCGGTCATGGCCCGCTCCCCCGCGGGGTCCCGTGGCGTCCCGGGCGGCACGTCCCGGCACCGCAGGCCCGGGCCTCAGGCGGCGTCCTCGTGCGAGCCGGCGGGCGCATGGGCCTCCCAGCGCGTGACCGGGTGCCGGCCCCACCGGGCGCGCACGGCGTGGGCCATCAGCACGTCGAACATGTCGCCGATCGGTCGCGGCCGGACGCCGATCGCGCCGCCGCGCGTGAGGTCGAAGGTCCCTCGGACCCGAAAGTACGGGAGGAAGGCTCCCGCGGTCTCCTCGACGTCCGGCGCCTCGCCGATCGGCACGAACCGCGGGCGCGGGATGCCGAAGAATCGCGTCGCGAGGTCTGTGAGGTCCCCGGCGGTCGGCGCGAGATCGCCCGCGACGGCGTGGAAGATCCCGTCCTCGCGCGGGCCGACCGCGAGGCGCAGGAGGGCGTCGGCCACGACGTCGACGGGCACGACGTCCGCGCGCCCGACGGGGTCGCCGGGGATGACGGGCAGCAAACCGCGTGACAGAGCCTGGAGCGGCCAGTAGATGACGTTGAACGCCGGGGTCCAGCCGGTCCGGGAGTCGCCGACGACGATGCTCGGGCGCAGGATCGCGCTCGGGAGTCCGCTCGCGGCGACCACCGCCTCGGCCTCGAGCTTCGAGCGCTCGTAGGTGTTGCGTGAGGCCTGGCCGACGTCGCCCTCGTCCTCGTAGGCGACCCCGGGGCGGTCGCCGGCCACGTAGGCCGTGGAGACGTGGACGACGCGGTCGAGAGCCGGTGCCTCGGCGGCCAGCTCGAGGATCGCCCGGGTTCCCCCGACGTTGATCCGACGGGCGTCATCGATCGGCAGGGTGAACTCGACGGAGGCCGCGCAGTGGACGACGGTGTCGACGGCGGCGACGAGACGGGACCGGCTCGCGGCGTCCATCCCCAGACCGGGGCGCTCGAGGTCGGCGGCCACCGCACGCACCCGCGTGCGCGGCGGCGCCGCCCCCGGGGCGAAGAGCGTCGTGAGGACGCCGTCGAGCCTCCGCTCGGCCGCCGCGTCGTCCGCGGCGCGGACGAGGGCGACGATCGGGCGGGACGTCCGGGTGAGGAGCCGGTGCAGCAGCTCCATCCCCAGGAAGCCGGTGGCGCCGGTGAGCAGGATCTCGGGTTCGTGCGCGACGGGGTGCATCACCCGCAGCTAATCAGGCGGCCCCGCGGACGGACAGGGACCGGCGCGGCCTTCCCGCCGTTCGTCCCGCCCGCGCGCCCCGGCGGCGGGCCGCGATGCCGCGGGCTCAGTCCCGCGCGAACCGCGGGTCGGGCGTCGTCGCCGCACCGCAGGCCGCGTAGTGCGCGCGGACGCGCTCCATGACCGCCCGGTGGCTCTCGCCCTCGGCCCGCCGGATGGGGGCGCCGAACGTGATCGTGACCGGCCGGCGGCGGCCGAACCGCCCGCCCGGCGCCCGGGACGCCCACCGGCGGCCGGTCGGCATCGCGTCGTGGGTGCCGGCGATGTGGACCGGCACGAGCGCGATCCCGTAGGCGGCGGCGAGCAGCGAGGCGCCACCCCGCAGCCGGCCGACCGTGCCGTCGCGGGAGCGTGTTCCCTCCGGGTAGACGACGAGCGACCACCCGTCGTCGACGACCCGCGTGAGTCGCTCGGGCGCACCGTCGGTGAGGGTGCCACCCTCCCGCTCCAGAGGGACGGTGCAGAAAGCGAGCGCGACCGCCGTCGCGAGGCCGCGCCGTGCGTAGAAGTAGTCGGCGGCCGCGACGACCGCCGTGCGCCGCCGCCATCGGCCGGGGAGGGCGCGCAGCAACGCGGGCGTGTCCATGTGGCTCGCGTGGTTGGCGACGAGGATCGCCGGCGGCTCCAGGCCGGCGAGGTGCTCCCGCCCGATGACGCGGTGGTGGGTGTAGGCGTCCATGAGCGGCCCGAATACCCCACCGACGATGACCTCGCGCGCGGCGCGGGCCGGGACGCTCCGCGCCCACGCCTGGTCGCCTGTCGCGGCCTGCGCGGCCATGCCTCAGGTGATCTTCCCGGGGTTGAGGTTCCTCCCGGGATCGGTCCCGCCGAACAGCGCCTCGAGCATCATGACGCCGCTTCGCGAGACGTCCTCCTCGAGCCACTCGGCGTGCTCGGTCCCGACCGCGTGATGGTGGGAGAGCGTCGCGCCGTTGTCGACGAACGCCTGCTGGACGGCGCGCTTGACGACGTCGTACTGCTCGAGCATGTCGCCCGCGGCCGTTGGCTCGAACGCGAACGTGAAGTAGAGGCAGGCGCCCGAATGGTAGGAGTGCGACAGGTGGCACATGACGTAGCCGCGCACGCCGATCCGCGCGAACGCGTCCAGCGCGGCGGTCCGCGTGTTGTCGTACACCGTGCGCAGCGCACTCCACGGCGCGGCGGTCTCCGAGACGTCCGCCGCTGCCCCTCGGTCGAGGAGGAAGTCCCGGATGTAGGGAGTGTCGAACTTCTTCTGGTCGTAGAGCTCACCCGGGCTGCTCCCGATGCAGAGGCCGCCGTGGCGCCCCACGATCCGGCCGACGATCCGGCGCTGCTCGCTCACGTGGTCGGAGGTGCCCTCGTATCCGATGAACGACAGACACATCTCCTCCAAGGCGAAGCCCTTCACGCGGCGCAGGAACGTCGTGAGCGCCCGGGACTGGACGCGGTCGGCGCGCGAGGACGCCTTGCGGGTCGCGAAGGAGAACTGCGTCTCCGGGGCGTCCGAGACCCGCGTGACCGAGACGGATGCCTCGCTCGCCGCGATCTCCTGCATCGCCGCGAGCCCGGCGTCGAACGTCGGGAAGAGGTACCCGAGGATCACCCGCCGCTCGGGGATCGGCCGGACCTGGACGGTCGCCTCCGTGATGATGCCCAGACGGCCCTCGCTCCCGAGGATCATCTCCCGGATCGACGGGCCCGTCGACGTGCTCGGGACGGGGCGGGTGACGAGCGTGCCCGACGGCGTGACGACACGCAGCCCGCGGGTGATGTCGGCGATGTCGCCGTAGCGGTCGGACTGCATCCCCGAGGAGCGCGTCGCGATCCAGCCGCCGAGCGTCGAGTGCGTGAAGCTGTCGGGGAAATGCCCCATCGTGAAGCCGCGGGCGCCCAGCTGCTCCTCGAGGCTCGGACCGAACACGCCGGCCTGGACTCGGGCCAGCCGTGAGTCCGGGTCGACCTCGAGCACCCGATCCAGCCGGGACATGTCGACCGAGATGACGGTCCGCGCCTCGTCCGGGGGCGGTTCCAGGCTGCCGGAGATCGAGGTTCCCCCTCCGAACGGGATGACGACCGCGTCGGCGTCGAGTGCGGCCCGCAGGAGCGCGCTGACCGCCTCCTCGTCCCCGGGACGGGCGACGACGTCGGGGATCCGAGCGAGGTCGCCCCGGCGCTGGAGGATGAGGTCGCGGATGCTCTTCCCGCGGGCGTGCACGACGCGGTCGAGATCGTCGACGCTGAGGTGCTCGTCCCCCACCGCGTCCGCGAGCGCGTCCCTCAGCGCCGGATCGAGGACCGGCGACGGCACGTCGAGGTCCGCGAAGTCCACGGGCGCGCCCGTCACCTTCCCGACGTCGAGGCCGATCCGCTCGAGGATGAACCCGCGGAGCTCGGGTTTGTCCTCGTGCGTGAACGCCACGCCGTCGAGGCCCCAGCCCCACCATTTCATCGCGGTCATGGCGGCCGATCCTACGGACCGCCCACGGTCAGGGCGGTGGCGGCCGACCGTCCACCCCCCGCCGGGAACCCGACGGCGCTCAGGCCGCGGCGTCGTCGGCCGCTGCGACTGCGGCGATCGCCGCGGCGGCGGCGTCGGAGGCCGACGCGGGGGCCTCGCCGGTCGCGGAGGCCGCGGTCGTCTCGGTCTCCTCCGCCTCCGGGGGCTTGGCCCCCTCCTTCGCCCACGCCTCGTCGAACTCGACGCGCCAGCGACCCTCGTCGTTCTGCATCATCGCGAGCTTCGCGCGGAACGAGCGACCGGATCGGCCCTTGAATCCCGTCACCTGCTTGGCCGTGCGACCCGTCTTGATGAGCTCGCGGGCGACGGCCGCCGGCAGCGTCTTGCCCGCCTTCGACTTCCAGATGACGAACCCGCAGCCGGGATCCTCGCGCGACCAGCACGAGTAGCCCTTGCGGTTCTCGAGGATGTCCTGGCCGCACACGGGGCACGGGCCGAGGTTCGCCCGGGGGATGCGGACGTCCTTGAGCTTCGCGTCCAGCTCGCCGACGGTGGCGCCGGCGAACTTCGCGATGTCCGCCATGAAGGCCTTGCGGGTCTCCTCACCGGACTCGATGCGGGCGAGGCGGTGCTCCCAGTCCCCGGTGAGCGAGGGCGACGTGAGCTGGTGCTCGCCGAGGAGGCGGATCACGTTGAGGCCCTTCTCCGTCGCGACGAGGGAGCGTCCGTCGCGCTCGACGTAGCCGACGTCGATGAGGCGCTCGATGATCGCCGCGCGCGTTGCCGGCGTGCCGATGCCCGACTCCTTCATCGCCTCACGGGCGTCCTCGTCGTCGACGAGCTTCCCGGCCGTCTCCATCGCTCCGAGGAGGGACGCGTCGCTGTAGCGCCGCGGCGGCTTGGTCTCCTTCTCGAGCGACTCGACCTCGCGGACCGCGGCGGCCTCGCCCTTGACGAGCTTGGGGAGCGTCTGGTCCTTGCCCTCGTCCTCTTCGGACGCGGAGCCCTCGCCCTCCGGCATCTCGCCGTAGACGCCGCGCCAGCCGGGCACGACGAGCACCTTCCCGCGGGTGCGGAACACGTGCTCGGCGACCGTCGTCTCGACACGCGTGTTCTCGAACTCCGCCTCGGGATGGAACGCGGCGAGGAAGCGCCGCACGACCATGTCGTAGATCTTGAGGTCGTCGCCGTCGAGCTTGCTGACCTTGTGCTCGCTGTTCGTCGGGATGATCGCGTGGTGATCGCCGACCTTCTCGTCGTTGACGATCCGGCCGAGCGGGAGCACGTCGAGGCCGGTGACGTAGTCGGCCGCCTTCGCGTACTCGTCCCGGTGGCCGACGTTCGCGGCCGTCGGCTTGAGCTCCGGGATCATGTCGCTCGTGAGGAACCGCGAGCTCGTTCGCGGATACGTGAGGACCTTGTGCTCCTCGTAGCAGCGCTGGGCGGCACCGAGCGTCCGGCGGGCCGAGAAGCCGAAGCGGGTGTTCGCGTCCCGCTGGAGCGACGTGAGGTCGTAGAGCAGCGGCGCCTTCTCGGTCCGCTTGGTCTTCTCGAGCTTCGTGATCTCGCCACGGCCGCCGCGGACGGCGTCGACGATCGCGGCCGCCTCCTCGGGCGACGGGATCCGGGGCTTGGCCCCCGCGTGGTAGCGGCCCTCGTAGCGACGGTCGTCGTCGGTCGCGAACTTCGCGTCGACGAGCCAGTACTTCTCCGGGACGAAGGCGCGGATCTCCTCCTCGCGCCGGGCGATGATCGCGAGAGTCGGCGTCTGGACGCGACCGAGCGATACGGCACCGTCGAAGGAGGAGCGCAGCCGGATCGTCGCGGCGCGGGTCGCGTTCATCCCGACGATCCAGTCCGCCTCGGAGCGCGACCGCGCGGCCTCCTCCAGCGAGCGGAGCTCGTCGTCGTCACGCAGGGAGTCGAGCGCGTCGCGCATCGCCTGGTTCGTCATCGACGAGAGCCAGAGGCGCTTGATCGGCTTCTTCGCCCCCGCCTTCTCGAAGAGGTAGCGGAAGATCAGCTCACCCTCGCGCCCCGCGTCGCAGGCGTTGATGACGAGGTCGATGTCGTCATCGCGCAGCAGCTTCTTGACGACGCTCATCTGCTTCTGGCTGCGCTCGTCACGCACGATGAGCTTGAACTTCGCCGGGACGATGGGCAGGTCCGCCATCCGCCACTTCTTGAACTTGTCGTCGTACTCGTCCGGCTCGGCGAGCTGGACGAGGTGACCGACCGCCCACGTGATGATGTGCTCCGGACCCTCGAGCCAGCGGGTGGTGCGCTCACCGGCCCCGGTGTGCTTCTGGAAGGGGCCGGGCAGGACCTTCGCGAGGTCCTGGCCGACCGACGGCTTCTCGGCGATGAGGAGGGTCTTGCCCATGAGGGGCGCAGAGTAGCGGCTTGCCGTCGCGGCACCCGCGGTCCCTCGGGAGAGTCGTCACAACCGGTCGTGCGGCCGCCCACCGGCCGCGCGGACGCCGTCAGCTCGTGCAGGGACCCGTGCCCACCGGTCCGTCGGCGGCGTCGAGCAGCTCGCGCACGAGCCCGTTCGGCACCGCGAACCCGCCGCGCGGGGACGAGGTCCGCGTCGATGCGAACACGGTCCCGGCCACCCGCCCGCGGCCGTCCACGAGCGGGCCGCCGGAGTTGCCGGGACGGACGTTCCCCCGGAACGACAGGATCGACCTCTCGATGGGCCCCTGGCCGTAGGCGTCGGGACTGAGGACGTCGCGGGTGTCACCCAGGCGCCCGGCCCGCACGTCGTAGGGGCCGTTCTGCGGGAAGCCGAGAATCGCTGCGGCGCGGCCTCGCGGCGTCTCGTCGGCCATCGGCAGGGACGGCGCGTCGAGGCCGTCGACCCGGAGGATCGCGATGTCGTCTCGGGCCGAGACACCGATCGCCGTCGCGTCGAGCCGCCCGCCCTCGCCGCGGACCTGGACGGTCGCGTCGTCGGTCCCGGCGATCACGTGGGCGTTCGTCACCACGATCCCGGGGGCCGCCACCCAGCCGCTGCCGCTCACGCCGAGCCCGCACGCGGTCCCGAGGATGCGCACGACGCTCGCCGCCGCGGCCTCGACCTCCGGGTCCTTCGCGATCGCCGCCCGCGGGGCCTCGACGTCCGGCGTGGGCGCGTCGATCTGGGGAACGGGTCGAACCGGGCGAGTGCGTTGAGGATCGGACCGGACGGCGGGAGCGCTCCGTTGAGCTCGCGGAGGATCTTCGACCGCTGGATCTCCGCGCGCAGCTCACGTGCGCCAGGCGTCTGAAGTGCGACAGCTCCCGCGACCCAGCAGATCCCGAGCGCGACCGCCGCCGCGAGGACCGCCCCGAGCAGCCCGTCGACCCAGGCGAAACCCGGGAGGCGGACGCCACGGCGCAGCTTCCACGCGATGCCCTCGAGCCCGGTCGAGAGGACCGCTCCGCCGAACAGCGCGCCCGCGAGCCCGAAAAGCGGCGCGTAGGGCGACGCGCTTCCCTCGCTCAGCAGCAGCGGGGCGATCCGGGTCCCCGCGATGGCACCTCCGACGAAGCCGGCGAGCGAGAGCGCCCCGACGACGAAGCCCTGCTGCCACCCGGCCGCCGCGAGGAGCGCGGTGAGCACGATGATGATCACGTCGATCGTCGTCACGAAGGACGAGACCCTATGGGCGGGGCGGGCTCGATGCCACCCAGGTGCGCCCGGCCTTGCAGGGATCCGGCCGGCCTGCCCTATCCTCCGGTTCTCGATGCGTGACGATCGGCACGGACGGCCCGGCCAGCAACGCCCGGCCCGCCAGCCGCCCCTCCAGGGTCCGGCGCCGGCACGGGCCGCGCCGGGCCGGCACGCCCCTGGCCGTCGGGCCGCAGGCCGCAGGCGCGGAGTCGCCGTCATCGCCGCCGTCGCCGGCGTCGGCGCGCTCGCGGCCGGGATCGTCGTCGGCTCCAACCACGTCCCCGAGGAGATCCGCATCGCCGAGCGCTTCGCGGCGGCGTGGACCGCCGGCGACACGGCCCGCATGTACGCGGAGCTCAGCGCCGACGCGCGGGCCCGCGTGACGGCGGCCCGGTTCGCCGAGCTCTACGCCCAGGCCGGAGAGACGGCGACGACCCGCACCCTCACCGCGGGCGCGCCCGTCGCGCTCGGCGAGGGGCGCGTCGAGATCCCCGTCCACGTGAACACACGGATCTTCGGCACCGTCCGCGCCCCCCTCCAGCTCGAGGTGGTCGGCGACGGGGAGGCCCGAGGCATCGACTGGCGCCGACATCACATCTTCCCCGGGATGCGCCTGGGTGAGGAGCTGAGCCGGGAGACGGTGATGCCTCCCCGGGCCGACATCCTCGCCCGCGACAAGACGCCTCTCGCCCGCGGTGAGGACCGGTCCTCCCCGGTACCCGACGTCGCCATCAACGTCGTCGGCCGTGTGGGCCCCGCGCCCCCCGAGCGGGCCGACGAGCTGCGCGAACGCGGCTGGCCGCCGGAGGCCGTGGTCGGGCTCACCGGGCTGGAGCGCGCGCTCGACACCGAGCTCGCGGGACGCCCCGGCGGGACGCTGCGCGCGGGGTCCCGGGTGCTCGCCCGCGCCGAGCCGCGCGCCGCGGAGCCCGTCCGCACGACGATCTCCATCCCGGTCGAGCGCGCCGCTGTGCAGTCGCTCGCCGGCCGCCTCGGCGGCATCGTCGCGATCACGCCGCGGACCGGGGAGCTGATCGCGTTCGCCGGGATCGCCTTCTCCGGCCTGCAGCCACCCGGGTCGACGATGAAGATCATCACGCTCGTCGGCGGGCTCGAGAAGGGGATCACCGACGTCGACGAGACCTATCCGGTGGCGACCGAGACCCGCCTCGAGGGGGTCTCCCTGGAGAACGCCAACGGGGAGTCCTGCGGGGGCACCCTCGAATACTCGTTCGCGCACTCCTGCAACTCCGTGTTCGCCCCGATGGGAGCGGAACTCGGAGCGGATGCCCTCGTCGACGTCGCCGAGCGGTTCGGCTTCAACCAGCCGCCCGACATCCTCGGCGCCGCGACACCGACGATCCCTGCCGCCGACGAGATCGGCGATGACCTCGCCGTCGGCTCCACCGCGATCGGCCAGGGACGCGTCCAGGCGAACGCCCTCACGATGGGACTCGTCGCGGCGACGATCGCCCGGCGCGGTGCCCGGCCGGAGCTCACCCTGCTCTACGACCCCGACCAGGAGCCGGCCCCGACCACGCGCGTGACGTCACCGGAGATCGCTCGCACCGTCGGGCGCATGATGGTCGCCGTCGTGCGCGACGGGACCGGCACGCTCGCGGCGATCCCGGGGGTCGACGTCGCCGGCAAGACCGGGACCGCCGAGCTGACGACGACGCGCCGCTGCGTCGCGGCGCAGGACAACCCGGAGACCTGCGTCGAGGAGTCCGACGAGACCGACACGAGCGCCTGGTTCGCCTCCTACGCGCCGGCCGGGGACGCGAAGGTCGCCGTCGGCGTCCTGCTCGTGCGGTCCGGGAGCGGCGGCGACAACGCCGCCCCCGTCGCGCGGCAGGTCATGGCCGCCGCGCTCGGGAAGTGACGAGAACCTAGACGTCGAGGTCCACGATGGCCTGCTCCTCCTCGGAGGTCGGGTCCGTGGGGTCCTTGATGATGAACTCGAGCGGCCGGTTCTCGAGCGATGCCCGGGTCACCTTGAAGAGGAGCAGCGAGCCGTTGGGCGTGTTCGTCGACGCCGGGGAGTCGAGAGCGGGGATGAGGCGCCCGGGCTCGACCTCCCTGGGCTCGTACGCGTACGGGTTGTCCTGCGTGATCGGCCGGTACTCGTTGCCGACCGTGTCCTCGATGACGAAGGTGCGGGCGGACTGGCGCGGCTCGCTGCCGTCGTCCTCGTCGTTCTTCACGCGGAGGAAGACCGCGAACCACTCCTCGTCGTCGGCGAGCTCGGCCTGCGCGGCGGGGATGCCGCGCAGGTAGGCCTGGTCCTCGACGTCCGCGGCGTTGAGCAGCCGCGAGATCTGCACCTGGTAGAGCAGGTGGTTGACGCTCACCTGTACGCCCTCCACCTCGGCGAGCTTGACCTCCTCGTGGTCCCCGCCGCACGCAGCGAGGCCCAGGGACGCGGTGAGCAGGGCGGCGAGAATCGATCGGCGCATCACGGCGCGGCAGTCTACAGCCGGAAGTTCGACGCGGGCTTCCGCGCGCCGCCGCTCACGGTCACCCGGGCGCCACGATCGCGATCCTCCTCGAGGATCGACCGCAGTCGCCGCAGGGCCTTGGCGCTGCGGCGCTTCACGAACCCGCGCCCGCCGAGCGCCTCGCGGAGCTTGTCGGAGGGCATCTTCGGCTCGGTCTCGTACGTGTAGGTGACCCGCGTCGAGGCCTGCCCGCCCGGCTGCAGCTCGTAGACGCCCACCGAGCGGATCCGGTTGAACTTGCCGAGGCGGCCGACGGTGACGATGCGCCGCGGCGGATCGAGGTCGGCGAGCGTGAGGTCCCCCCACGGGAAGCGGTTGGCCCGCTGCTTGATCTTGAAGCGCGCCCCCGCCCCGGCCCCGATGCTGTCCTCGCGGGTGAGGTGCCAGTCCACGAGGTAGTGGTCGGTGAACTCGGCGTGGTTGGCCACGTCGCTGAGGTACTCGAAGACCTCGTCGATCGGGCGGGAGATGACCGTGCTGACGGTGACGGGTTCCACGCCGCGGCAGTCTACGGCCTGCCGGACGGCCGTAGCGGCCCCCCTCCGCGGTGTCTACAGGGAGCGTGCGCGGAGCCGCACCGTGTGCCCGCACTCGGTGCCGACCTTCGCCTCCGTCCGCTCCGGAGCCGACCGGCGTGCCGGCCGGCAGAGCGCGCACACGAGGCGCTTGCCGTAGAGGTGGATCTGCTCGCCGACGAGCGGCGTGCGCCCGCAGTCCGCGCAAGCGTGACGGCCGGCCGCCAGCCGGCGCACCCCCTTTCGGAGGAGCTGTCGCTCGAGATCGGCTTCCGAGAGGCCCAGCATCGGTCGGAGCATGGGCGTGATTTCGTCGGCGCCGAGCGGTGCTCCTGCGCCTGCACGAGCACATGCAGGATTGGACAGCCGGTCCTGCGGGAACAACGCCCTCCGCTGGTCTGCGAGCTCCTCCGGAGCCGTCGGACCGCGTCACAGATCCCTTTAGGGTGCCCACAGGTTCGCGACGTAGCTTGTCGCAACCGCGTTACGGTGGAGCGGCCGAGGGAAGCGCATCGCCCCTGTCCCAACCGTCCCCGAGGGAGAGCCATGGAAAAGCTCACAGCAGGAACCATCGCCGGCGACGGCACGTTCCGCTGCGACGAATGCGGTGCCGTCGGGCCGCTCGCCCGCACGGCCGACGTTCCCGCCTGCCCGCAGTGCGGGAGCACGCGGGTGACCCGCGCTTCGCTGTTCAGCGCCGGCCCGCGGTTCGATCGCGCCCCCGACGCCACCGTGCACGGCACGCTGTCGCTGCCGGGCTCCGAGGAGGTGGTCGCCGCCGCCCGCGAGGCGGCACCCGAGGCGGGGCGGTACCTCGCCTACCTCGATGGCGCCGACCTCCGCCTCGTGAGCCTCGACTCCGGGCAGGTCCGGATCGGTCGCAGCCTGACCGCCGACCTGCGGTTCGACGACCCGACCGTCTCCCGTCGCCACGCGCTCGTCGTCACGCAGCCCGACGGCGTCAAGGTGATGGACGACCGCAGCCTCAACGGCGTGTTCGTCGGCGGTGAGCGCATCGAGTGGCGCATGCTCCGGGACGGCGACGAGATCGTCATCGGCCGCCACACCCTCCACTTCGTCGACACCGCGCCCCGCCCCTCGCAGGGTGAGAAGAGCCCGGCGGCCGAGACCGCCTGAGCCGCGACCCCGCATCGACGACCCATCTCCGGGGCCCGCGCCGAGCGCGGGCCCCGGCTTCTTCGTGGGGCATACTGCGCGTGTGGCGCAGAAGATCGCGATCCTCTCCCAGAAGGGCGGCACGGGCAAGACGACCGCGGTGCGGTCGCTCGCCGACGTCCTGCGGCGCACGGGCCTGCGGGTCCTCGCCGTCGATCTCGACCCCCAGGGCAACCTGTCGGACTACTTCGACCTCCCGCCGGAGGCGACGCCGACGATCGGCGACGTCCTCTCCGGCCGTGCGAAGGCCACGGAGTCCGTCCACGTCGCGCCCGACGGCGACGATCCCCCCGGTCCCGCGGTCCACGTCATCCCCGCGAACCTGTCGCTCGCCGAGGCGGAGCTCCTCCTCGCGGGCAAGATGGGCCGCGAGCTCACGCTGCGCAAGGCCCTGAAGACCGTCGACGACGACCACGACGTCGTGCTCATCGACTGTCCGCCGGCGCTCGGGCTCCTCACGGTGAACGCCCTCGTCGCCGCCGACTTCGCGCTGCTCAGCAGCGAGGCGCAGTACTTCGCGCTCCAGGGGGTCGAGCAGGCGCTCGAGGTCATCGAGCTCGCGCGGGACGGCCTCAATCCCGACCTCGAGTGGCTCGGCGTGTTCTTCAACATCGCCGACATGCGCACCGTCCACTCCCGCGAGGCGTTCGTCTCTCTCGGCGAGCACGTCGGCGACAAGCTGTTCCGGACGACGATCCGCTCGTCGATCGCCTACGCGGGCTCCGCGGAGCGGGCCACGTCGATCCTCGACCACCGCCCGGACCTCGGCGCCGACTACCTGC
>JBFIDS010000052.1:0-12778 GCA_041603715.1 Paraconexibacter sp.
CCGTGCTGGCGTCGGCCGACCGGCTCGCGGCGACGCCGGCGTTGCGCGGGGCCCTCGAGCAGCTGCGCGGCGGCGCGTTCGCCCACGCGTGGGCGGCCGAGGTCGAGCGCTGGCGCATCGGGGCCGAGCTGCGCGCGCGTGCGACGGGCGACGCCGCCGCAGCCGGGGTGCGCGCCCGCGCGGAGGCGTCGCGCGGCCTCCTCGACGGTCCCGACGGGTCGTGAACGCCGGCCGGACCGCGCCCGACCCGATGCAGGGGGACACTTGCGCCACAGGCCGAGACGGGCGCCTGCGTATCATGTGAAACCCGATCGGCATTACCCCATTGACGTCAGGAGATCCCATGCTCACCATCGGCGACGCCGCACCCGACTTCGAGGCCGACACCACCGAGGGCCGGATCCGCTTCCACGAGTGGATCGGCGACGACTGGGCCGTCCTCTTCTCCCACCCGCGAGCGTTCACCCCGGTGTGCACGACCGAGCTCGGCTACATGGCGACCATCAAGCCCGAGTTCGACAAGCGCGGCGTGAAGATCATCGGCCTGTCGACCGACCCCGTCGAGGGCAGCACCGAGTGGGGCAAGGACATCGCGGAGACGCAGGGCACCGCGCCGAACTACCCGATCATCGCGGACACCGACCACGCGGTCGCGAAGGCCTACGGCATGCTCCCCGCCGACGTCGACGGTGACCCGACCGCGCGGACCGCAGCCCAGAACGCGACGCTACGCAACGTCTTCGTCGTCGGCCCGGACAAGAAGATCAAGCTCGTGCTCATCTACCCGATGACGACCGGGCGCAACTTCGACGAGGTCCTGCGCGTCATCGACTCGCTCAAGCTCACGGCCGAGCACCAGGTCGCGACGCCCGCGCAGTGGAATCCCGGCGGCGACGTGATCATCGCCGGCTCGGTCTCCAACGACCAGGCGAAGGAGCGCTACCCGGACGGCTGGGAGGAGCCCCGTCCCTACATGCGGATCGTGCCGGACCCGACGGCGTCGTAGAACGGACGGAGCCCACGCGGATCGGCCGACGCGCGCGGCGCCGGCCGTCCCCGCCGGCTCACCTCAGGCGATGGAGAGCGTGTTGACGGCCGGGTCCTTCGGGGTCCTCGCCGCGACCTCGTCGTAGTTGAAGGCGGTGCCGGGCACGTTGCCCGCCTTGCCGAAGCCGAAGCCCACGGACTCGAGCTGCGCGACGGCCTGCTCGATGCGGAAGAACCCGGGCTCACCGGTGGTGGGAAGCCGCGGCGCCTCCTCGCGCTGGCTGAACTTCGCGTAGGCGCGATCGTTGCCGAGTCGGCCGAGCGACTGGAGCGCGAGCGCGCGATGAACGGCCTCGGTCGCCATGATCTCGGCGGTGTAGCGCGCGAACTTCGAGCCGCTCAGCGTCCCCTGGCGTGCGAACACCGTCGTCGCGAGCAGGTAGGCGTTGATGAACACCTGGTCGCCGACGACGAGGGCGGTGAGGAGGTTCTCCGGCGTCTCGAAGATCGAGTTCGGCACGAAGATCGTCTTCGTGACGGCCCTGCCGCCGACCGCGTCCGACGTGAGGACCTCGTAGTGGTTCTTCTCCTGCTGGGCCGCGGCGCGGACGTTGCGCGCGGTGACCGGGTCCATCCGCGATCCGAGCCGCTCGGCACCGACCGTGTTGACGATCGTCGCGAGGACCTCGGCGGTGGCCGCGACCGCGGCCAGGTTCTCGGGCGCGTTGGCGGGATTGGTGTCGATCTTCGCCGTGGCCTCCGACGCGGCGTAGCCGAGGAGGCCCATGGTGCCCAGCGCGGCCGCGGTGCCGGCGACGAGCTGTCGGCGGGTTGCGGCGGACTCGCCGGCGTGCTGACGATCGATGGTGTCGAAGATGTGGTTGTTGACGTCCGACATGCGGAATCCTCTTCTCGGTGGCTCCCCGCACGTTCCCGCACGAGCGTCTCGGACCACTACCCGCACCCGCCCTGAGACAGGCATAACGTGGCGCGTCGCCCGCCGCATCGCGAGAGGAGTCGGCAACCGCGTGCCGCGCACCGCGCCGACCCCACGGCCACGGCCATCCGTCAACCGAGTGGACAGGCCCGGTACCGAGGAGATGGCGGCGTTCCCGCGGCCCTCCCGTGACGCAGAGGGAACACCACGGGCCGTCGGGCGGGACTACATCCCCCAGCGGTCCTTCGCGAGGACGAGCTGGTCGGGGAGCGCCGTCCGGGCCGGGGGGCTCGGGTCGGCCTCGACGCTCACCGTCTCGGCCACCGAGGCGCTCACCGTGCAGCGGGCGCCGGCGTCGGTGAGGACGGTGACGGCCTCGTCGTCGCGCTCGGCGAGCGTGCCGGTGAGGCCGGGCTCGAGCCCCGAGTCCTTGAGGTAGTGCAGGAGATCCTCCGCCTCGTTCTCGAACCGGATGATCGTGACCTTCGCGCCCTGCTCGACGTCGGCGAGGGGGACCGCATCCGTCCGGTCGCCGACCGCGATCGGGTGACCGTGCGGGCACGTCTTCGCGCTCCCGATCGCGCGGCGCATGTAGGCCTCGAAGCGCGGGGACATCGCGTGTTCGAGGCGCTCGGCCTCCTCGTGCACCTCGTCCCACGGCACGCCGACGACGTCGGTGAGGTAGCGCTCGATGAGGCGGTGACGCGTGACGATGCCCTCCGCGTGGTCGCGCCCGGTCTCCGTGAAGTGGATGACCTTGTCCGGGCCGCGCGAGATGTAGCCGTCGCGCTCGAGCCGCCCGACCATCTCGTGGACCGTCGGCGCCGAGAGCTGCATGGCGCGGGCGACGTTGGCTCCGGTCATCGGGAGCCCGACCTCGTGGAGCCAGAAGAGCGTCTGGAGGTACTCCTCCTCGGCGACGGTCGCGTGGGGCGTCGTGGTCATCGGTCGATCGTAGCGACCACGGTCCACGGCGCCGAGCGGTGGGCGCGGCCCTGACCGCACGTTGGGCATCTCCCGCGCGAGCCGGTCGCCGGAGGCGCGGCCGGGTAGCGTCCCGCGGATGGAGATCACGCAGGGGACACGGGCGATCGTCACGGGCGCTTCGCGCGGGATCGGCAGGGCGATCGCGGAGTCGCTCGCACGCCGGGGGGCGCGGGTGGGCCTGCTCGCGCGGTCCCCCGACCAGCTTCGCGACCTCGCCGCCGAGCTGCCCGGGAATCACGTCGTGCTGAGCGCCGACGTCGCCGACGCCGACGCCGTGAAGGCGGCGATCGACACGTTCGTCGACGCGACGGGCGGTCTCGACCTCCTCGTCGCGAACGCGGGCATCACTCACTACGGCCCGTTCTGCGACCAGCCGCTCGTCCACGCGCAGCGGATGACGGAGATCAACTGGTACGGGACGTTGTACACGGTGCACCACGGCCTACCGCACCTGCTCGAGGCGGGCCGCGGTCACATCGTCGTCGTGAGCTCGGGCGCGGGCCTGCGCTCGTTCCCCGACGCGGCGGTGTACGGCGCGACGAAGGCCGCGCAGCGGATGTTCGCCGAGGCGCTGCGACACGAGTTGCACGACACCGGGGTCTCGCTCACCACCGTCTACCCGGGCGAGATCGCGACGTCGCTGCACGACCACGAGAAGGACACGATGCCCTCCTGGTACCGCGGCGGCCCCGATGCCGCGCCCGCCGACGGGCTCGCGGAGAAGATCCTCGACACGGTCGCCGCCGACCGCCGGTCCCTCCACCACCCGCCGCTCGTCGCGCTGCTCGGCCGGGTCCACGGGCTCTCCCCCCGGCTCGCCGACGTGATGCTGCGCCGCCTGCGCGGCACGAGTGCTGCGCCGCGGCGGGGATAGGGGTGTGAGCCCTGCAGCGCCGGATCCCGCGGTCACCCGCCGCGCGCGCATCCTCGACCGCGTGCGGCGCGTCCCGCCGGGGTGGGTCACCACCTACGGGGACGTCTCGCCTGGCGCGCCGCGACTGGCCGGGCGGGCGTTGGGCGGGGCCGACGCCGACGGCGTGCCGTGGTGGCGCGTCGTGCGTGCGGACGGCTCGCTCGCGGTCGGTGCCCGCCAGCGCGCCCTCCTCGAGGACGAGGGCGTCCCCTTCCGCGCAGGCGGCGACCGCGTCGACCTCGCGCAGGCGAGAGTCCCCCCGGAAGCCCTGTGAGCGCCGCGGCCCCGGGGAAAAGGTGAACGTCAGTTCCGGGCGACCATGACCGCCCAGGAATGACGTTCGCGTCGCGGGGACGGGGGCGCGACGGTGCGTAGGGTGCGTTCCATGTGGGTGTCCCGCGATCTCGTCCTCGCTCCTCATGCCCGGGGGTTCCACCTCGTCACCGGGGAGGTGCTCGACGCCGTTCCCGAGATCACACAGCTCCGCGCCGGCCTCCTCCACGTCCACATCGCGCACACCAGCGCGTCGCTCACCCTCAACGAGAACGCCTCGCCCGACGTGCGGCGCGACTTCGAGACGTGGGTGAACGCGGCCGTCCCCGAGGACTTCGCCTGGACGCACACCCTCGAGGGACCCGACGACATGCCCGCCCACGTCAAGGCCGCGCTCATGGGGCCGTCGCTCACCCTCCCGGTCCGGGACGGGGGCCTCGCGCTCGGCACCTGGCAGGGCGTCTACCTGTGCGAGCACCGCGACCGGGGAGGGCCCCGGACGCTCACGCTCACCCTCACCGGGGAGTGAACCCGGCGGCGGCCCGATCAGCCCGCCCGGCCGCGCCGTTCGCGGCGGAACTCGAGGATGTCGGGCGGCGTCGTGCGGTCCGCCCGACCGGCCGAAGGAAGGTAGGTCGGCAGCAGCGGCGTCTTGCGCACACCCCCCGCGCCATCCGGTTCGACGTGCCACGCCCGTGCGTCCGGCCGCGAGGACACCGCCCGCTCGAAGTGCTCCCCGCGGAACAGGAGACCGCATCCGTCATCGGCCGCGTAGCCCGGCGGAAGCGTCCCGTCGGCGACGGCTCGCTCGAAGACCGGCAGGCGCTCGGGCTCCCCGTCGGCGTGGACGGTGAGGGACCCCTCCAGCAGGCCGAGGCCCTCGACGGGCTCCGGGACCCCGGTCGACTTCGTCACGCCCCCCGTGAACCAGCACATCGCCCCCGCGGACAGACCCGCGAGGATGACGCCGCGCCGCCACGCCTCCCGGAGGATCGCGTCGAGCCCGTACTCGCGCCAGATCGCGAGCATGAGCCGCATCGAGCCGCCGCCCACATAGACGATGTCCTGGTGCAGGACGAGGTCCCGCAGATGCACCGGGCCCGTCCCGCCGAGGCGGAACAGCGACAGGTGTGCGGCCTCGCACGCGCGGTCGCCGAAGGTCGCGTGGAAGGCCGCGATCTGCGGATCCTGGTCGCCGCCCGCCGTGGGCAGGTGGAGGATCCGCGGCTCGCGCCGCCGCGACAGCGAGAGGATGAACTCGTCGAGCGCCGGATTGTGCGGCTCCATCGTGAAGCCGCCACCCCCCATCGCGAAGATCGTCCGCACCGGCTAGCGGCCGTCCTGGGTGCACGGGGACGCGGGATCGGCGACCACGGCGGCCATCAGGCCGCGAGGGGAACCGCGGTCGCCCCGAGGTAGCGCGTCTGCAGCGCCGTCTCGATCGCCTCGCCGCCAACGCCCTCGACCCGGCAGGCCCGTGCGCGCTCCCGGGACGTGACGACCTCGGCGAGATCGCCGCCGACGAAGTGCAGCGCCGCGCCGTCGTCGGCCCCGTAGCCGGAGCAGAGCTGACCGGAGGCGATCGCCGCGCGGAACTCGACCGCACGCTCGGGCTCGGCGTCGTAGTGGACGCAGTTCGACCACGGCAGCAGCCCGACGCCCCGGACGACCTCGGGCGGGCCGTGGAACGCGGTGAGCGCCTCGCGGAACCAGCACAGCGACCCGGCGCTGAGCCCGCACAGGACGACGCCCGCCCGCCAGCAGCGCTCGAGGATCCTGTCGATCCCGTGGGCCATCCACGCGCCGATGAGGCTCAGGACGCTCCCGCCGCCGACGTAGATGAGGTCCTGCGCCATGAGGTGGCTCTCGATGTCGCCCTCGACCGCGCCGCCGCCCCGGTCCCGGCGGAACAGCGAGAGGTGCGACGTGTCCGCGATCGTCGAGAAGCGCCGGTAGAAGCGCACGACGTAATGGTCGGCGTCGCCCGATGCGGTGGGGATGAAGCAGACCTTCGGACGCTGCACCCCGGTCAGCCCGAGGACGTGGTCGTCGAGCAGGGGGTTGCCCGACTCCATCGAGAAGCCGCCGCCGCCGAACGCGACGATCTGCGGGGGACGCGTCACCACACGGCAAGGGTAGGGCGCCCGGGCCGGCCCATCCGAGATTTCCCCCTCCGGGCGAAGCGACCTGGACCGCGTGGACAACGCGCGGTCGCGTGCCGCTCGGTTCGCCCTGCGGTGTTCCGCCCCGGGCGCGCCGTGACCGGCCCGGAGCGGATCACCGTCGCGCGCCCGACGCGTGCCCGACGGTCAGGCGCCCTTCCAGACCGGCGCGCGCTTCTCCTTGAAGGCGATCGCACCCTCCGTCGCGTCCTCCGAGGCGAAGACGGGGCCGCCGATCGCGGCCTGCTTGTCCCACATCTCTTCGAGCGACCAGTCGACCTGGTTCTCGATGATCTCCTTCGAGGCCATGATCGCGAGCGGGCCGTTGGCGGCGATCGCCGCGGCGAGCTCGAGGGCCGTGTCGAGCGCGGCACCCTTCTCGGCGATCCGGTTGACGACGCCGAACTCCTGGAAGCGCTCGGCGGGCAGCGGGTCGCCGGTGAGGGCGAGCTCCATGACGACGTGGTAGGGCATCCGGCGCGGGAGGCGCAGGAGGCCGCCGGCGGCGGCGACGAGCGAGCGCTTCGCCTCCGGGATGCCCATCTTCGCGCCGGTCGCGGCGACGATGAGGTCGCACGAGAGCGCGATCTCCAGCCCGCCCGCGACGGCGAAGCCCTCGATCGCGGCGATGAGCGGCTTCTTCGACGCCTGCTGCGTGATGCCGGCGAAGCCGCGGCCGTCGATCCACGGGGACTCGCCCTGGGCGAACGCCCCGAGGTCCATGCCCGCGCAGAAGTAGCCACCCGTGCCGGTGACGATGCCGACGGTGAGGCCGGGATCGGAGTCGAGCTCGTCCATGGCGGCGGCGAGGCCGCTCGCGAGCGCGGCGTTGACCGCGTTGCGGACCTCCGGGCGGTTGAGGGTGATGACGAGGACGTTGTCGCGCCGCTCGGTGAGGACGGCGGGGGAATCGGCGGTGTCGGTCATGCGCGCCAGCCTACTTCGCGGGCCTCCCCGGCCGCCTACGATGCGCGGATGCGCGAGATCGCCGACGGCGTCCACCAGCTGCCGCTGTTTCCGCGGGACGCCGTCAACGCCTACGTCATCGGCGACGTCCTCGTCGACGCCGGGATGAAGGGCAGCGCGAAGAAGATCCTCAAGATGCTCGAGGCGTCGGGCACCACGATCACCACGCACGTGATCACGCACGCGCACGTCGACCACGCCGGCGGGACATCACGGGTGACGGCGAGCCTGCCCGGGGACGTGCGCGTCCTCACCGGGGCGGGCGACGCGCAGGCCGTGGAGACCGGCGAGCCGGAGCTGACGAGCGCGATGTCGCGCCGTGGCCTGAAGGGCGTCTCGGCGTTCGTCGGCGGCTTCGACGGCACCCCGGTCGACGGCACCCTCGCCGAGGGCGACGAGATCGGCCACGGCTTCGTCGTCCTCGACACGCCGGGCCACACCCGCGGGCACATCTCCCTCTGGCGGGAGTCCGACGGCGTCCTGCTGTGCGGCGACGTCGTCAACGCGATGAACCTCCTCACCACGCGGCCCGGGCTGCACGAGCCGCCGGACGCGTTCAGCCCCGATCCTCCGCTCAACCGCGCGAGCGCGCGGCGACTGGCGGGGCTCGGCCCGCGCGTCCTCGGTGCCGGCCACGGCCCGGTGCTCGTCGACGCCGCCGAGCCGCTGCGTGCGTTCGCGGCGACGCTCGCGACGGACTGAGCGGGGTCGGCGGGGCGCGGTGTCGCCTCATGTCACGTTGGGCGGCGCTGTCACCAGCAAGCGGGCCGACGACCGGCCGACCGTGGCACGTCATGCCCGGATAGCGGCAACCAGACGCCACGGTCACCACCGCGTTCCCGCGGGAACGCCGACCAGGACGAGAGCCCCATCGGACTCGAACCGGTGACCCCTTCCTTGCCATGGCCCAGCGGGCAATTTCGAGCGTGCGCGGCCGTCCGCCGCACTCGTCAGCCTGCCGGTTGCCGATGAGTGACGACGACGTGATCGCCGAGGTGCGTGACCCCGAGGGACGCGTCGTCGTGCTACTCGCGCGGATCTGGGACGAGAAGATCGCGCGCGATCACCCGGAGATCCTCAAGCACAGCGACGCGGTCCTGGAAGCCGTGGCGACCCCGGACCTCGACGAGCCCGACCGGCTCCCTGACCGTCGGCGCTTCTACCGCAGGACGGATACGCCCAGTCGGTGGTTGATGGTCCTCGTAAGCTACGAGCAGAAACCCGCGCGGATCATCACCGCGATGGCGCTCCGGAAGGACCCCAGGTCATGGAACAGGTGAGCATCCACATCGGGCCGCTGGTCTTCGACCACGCCGACTACGACGCCGAGAGCGACGTGCTCTACCTGCACATCGGTCCGCCCCGCGAGGCCGAGGGCGAGGAGACCCCCGAGGGCCACGTGCTGCGCTACGCGCCCGCCACCCAGGACGTCGTCGGGCTCACCGTCATCGGCGCGCGCGAAGTGCTCGACCGCGACGGAAGACTCGTCGTCACGATCCCCGAGACCGTCGAGGCCAACGCGGACGAGTTCGCCGGCGCTCTGCGGGCAGCCTGACGTTCGGTCAGCACTCCCGCGCGCCCGGGGCCGAATGGTGACGCCGGCCGGCGCTGCTCGAACGAGCGCGCGGCGAACCGCAGCGACGCCATCGTTCGCATCCTCACCCGGTCTACGGTCGATCCGAGTATCGCGCGATCGCCAATGCGCGCCGGGGCGCTCGACCCGCCGGCGGTCGGGCAGCGCCCGGCCGACGTGCCACGCGGGTCCTCTTGCGGGCAGCGGCACGGCACGGCACGGCGCGACGCCCCAGGTCACCTTTGAGGGAGCTGTCGCGGCAGACGTGCCACGCCGGCCGTCACCTCGGCCGCGGCGCGGCACCGCTGCTCCGCACCGCAGCGCGACACCGCAGCGCGGCCGCCTCAGGCGACGAAGAGCGTGAGCTCGGGCTCGCGCTCGCCGCGGAGGACCGCGAGGTCGACCTCGACGCAGCGCATCCCGCGCGACTCCGCGAGCGTGCGCGCCTGCGGCTTGATCTGCTGGGCGACGAGGACACCCGCGCACGCGGCCATCGCCGGGTCGCGCCGGATGAAGTCGAGGTAGCGCGTGAGCTGCTCCACCGCCTCGATCGTCGCGACGCGCTTGATCTCGACGGCGACCCAGCCGTCGTCGGCGTCGCGGCACATGAGGTCGACCGGCCCGATGTCGGTCGCCCACTCGCGCCGGACGAGCCGGAACCCGTCCCCGCACCAGCCGGGCGCCGCGGCGAGCTCCTCCTGCAGGTGACGCTCGACGCCGTCCTTCTCGAGCTCCGCGGCCTCGCCCATGTCGTGCGCGACGTCCGAGACGACCTCGGTGATCCGGATGTCGAGGCGATCCTCGGTCTTCCCGGCGAACTTGCGCACGACGAGGCGCTCGAGCGGCTCGCCCTCCATCTCGATGACGGTCGGCGGCGTCATCCAGTTCTGCGGCTTGTACCCGCCCGTGTCCGCGTGGACCATCACCGAACCGTCGGCCTTCAGCATGAGGAGGCGCAGCGCCTCGGGAAGGACGGCGGTGAGCCTGCCGGTGTACGTGACCTCGCAGCGGGCGACGATGAGGCGCATGGTTCGGGACCGTAACAACGGCCCCGGCGGGACCGCGCACGCACCGCGGCCCCGGAGAGCCGGGGCCGCGGTGGTCCGCCGGAGAGGGTGTCCGCTAGATGCGGTCGGCGATCGTCGCGCCGCCGGACTTCTCGGCGATGTAGGCGACGTAGTGCAGCGGGTCGCCGTTCACCGAGAGGCGGTGCTGATAGCGATGCTCGACGAGCGTCTCCATGCGGCCGGCCTCGTGGAGCTCCCGGAGCAGCGTGCTGAAGCCGCTCTCGTCCTCGCGCGGGTGCACGAAGCGCTCCTTGATCGTGAAGGCGACGAGGCCGCCGTCGTCCACGTAGTCGAAGGCCTGGGCGAACGCGAGCGGCGGGATGTCCCCGTAGCCGAGCGCGGCGACCGTCGTGAGGCACGTGAAGTGCTCCTTACGCAGCGCGGCGTCGGTCTCGGGCTCCGGCGCCGTGAGGTCCACGACGTGGTAGTCGTCGTAGACGTCCGGGCGATCGCGAGCGGCGGCCATCGCCGCCTCCTCGAGGATGTCGACGCCGACCACGGAGGCCGCGCCGAGCTCGACGAGCTGCTCGGCGACCATGCCGTTCCCGGCGCCGACGTCGAGCACGCGAAGCGCGTCCGGCGTGTCGCCGCGGATGGTCAGCACGTCGTCGAGGAGACCGCAGACGGTCTCCGGGGACGTGCACTCGAGCTCCTCGTAGAACAGACGTTCGTAGAGGCCGGGCACTTCGTACAACTCTGCGTAGTCGTGGAACCTGAGGCGGCGGCGACCCTCCGGGGTCTCCACCTCACACCACTCCTGATCCTGGTCGGGCCCGTCTGCGCTGACGGTGGGCAGGTGAACGCGGACAGGGTCCGCGACAGCGTGGTCTTCAATCACGCATCCGCGCCTACCCTTCGTAAGCGAACGAGAAACCCTTCCCAGTTTCTGGCGCGTGGACGCCCGTGGAAACCCGCTCGTAGCGGCTTTCCCGCCGCCCTCAACGCACCCGGAACGTCACGTCCTTGGCGACGATCCGCTTGTAGGGCTTGGTCGCCTCGTAGGTGACCCGCAGGCGCCACCGACCCTTCTTCGCCATGCGCTGGTTGAACGTGAAGGCCTTGTTCGCCGGCTTGCGCGTCTTGTGGAGGGTCTTCCACTTGCCCTTGATCGCCTTCTTGCGCACGCCCTTCTTCTTCGGCTTCGGCGGCGAGTACCACTGCCACTGCGCGAGGACCTTCCCGCCCAGGCTGGGACCGCCCGCCGGCTTGGCGACACGACCCTTGAAGGTGCACAGCGGCCGGCGGCCCTTCAGCGTCTTCGAGCGGCGGTTGCCGCGCTTGCACGACACCTTCTTGCCGAGCGCGAACTTCGCCTCGAAGTTCGCGGGGAGCGCAGCCTCCGGGACCCGCTCGATGGGGACGTCGACCCGGGACTGGTTGCCGAACCCGTCGAGCGCGACGAACGAGAGGACGTGCGTGCCGATCGGCAGCTGGGCCGACCCGAACCAGGGCGTGAGCCCGACGACCCGGCCGTTGCCGACGTCGGCACCCGTGAAGTTGCGGATCTCGTTGGCGCCGTTGAACGAGAGCGAGACCCGCGCGACCTCGGACGGATCGTTGGCGACGACCTGGATGTCGATCTTGTCCGCGTACTTCTCCCCGGGTTGCGGCCGGAGGACCGAGATGGCCGGCGGCACGAAGTCGCCGCACGGCCCGGCGATCGTGTCGACGCCGCGGGCGACGTCCTGGAACGCCGCGAACACGGGACCGCGCGGGTTGCCGTTCTGGTCGAGGAGCCCGAAGCGGTGATCGGGGTTGAACGGGTCCGGGCCGCGGTCCATGAGCTCGAACCAGTACGCCTTCTGGACGTACGGGTCCTCGCGCATGCAGTGGTGGGCCTCACGGAGGAACTGTGCCTGCTGGGCCTCTGTCACGCCACCGGGCTTCTTCCCGGCCTCGAGGCCCTGGTTGCACGAGTTGGCGCCCTGAGCGACCGACCAGCCGAACTCGTTGAACAGCGGGATGTGCGCGTCGCCGTTGGCGAGCAGCGTCTTGCGGACCTCGCGGTAGGAGAGGAACGAGGTCTGCGACAGGAGGTTGGGATCGGCCGGATCGCGGATGAAGAACCCCGGGGAGGCGAGGTTGCACGCCGTCCCGAGGTCGACCGGGACCGCGTCGAAAAAGCCTTTCGCACCGTTGTCGTAGGCCGCCTGCAGGAAGCGCCAGTTGCCGCCCGTGAGCGGGGTGAAGGCGACGGCCGCGTCGCTGCTGTTCGCCTTCACGGCCGTGTAGCCCCGCCGGAGAAGATCCGTGTAGACCGCGGCGTTGGGGCCCGGGGCCCAGAACGGGATCCCGTCGGCTTCGTTCCAGATCGTGAACGTCACGCCGAGCCCGTTGAGGCCGGCGGCGAGGCGACCGAGCCGGTCGGCCCAGGCCTGCGGATCGGCCGGCGGGAGGTTGGGCGCCTTCTCCCCGCCGAAGTAGATGACGGTCGTGTTGAGACCCGCCCGCGCGAGCACCTCCACCGTCGCGCGGAACTGGGAGATCTTCCCGGCCTCCCCCGCCGCGGGGTCGTCGAGCGACTGGTAGGTGATGAAGATCTTCGCGTTCTTGGCCCCGAGCTCCTGGAGCCGCTTCACCACCTCGGGACTCGGCGGGGGCGAACCGTCCATGACGACCCCGTGGCTGGGGCCGGCGCCCTGCGCGGAAGCGGCCGACGGAAGGACGGCGAGGACGGCGACGGCCGCGAGTGCAGCGGCGAGCGGACGGGCGAGGGACACGGTGGGCGCTTTCGACGGGACGAGCTGAACCTTGGACCAGGGCGCACGGCGCACCCCGGCGATGCAGGATAGGCCGGAGGCCCCGGAAATGCGAGGGCGAACGGCCAGAAAAACCGACAACTGTCGCGCCGTCGTCGGCTGCGTCAGGCCGCGGGGAGGACGCGCGCCTCGATCGCGCGCAGGCGCTCGGCGA
>JBFIDS010000053.1:0-12718 GCA_041603715.1 Paraconexibacter sp.
AGCGTGTCGTCCTTGCCCATGCCGACGCCCTCGCCGGCGCGGAAGCGGCTGCCGCGCTGACGCACGATGATCTCGCCGCCGGTGACGGTCTCGCCGGCGAAGACCTTCACGCCGAGCCGCTGGGCGTTGGAGTCGCGACCGTTGCGTGAGGAGCCGAGGCCCTTCTTATGTGCCATCTCTTCTCCCTAACCCTTCGTGCCGATGGTCGTGACCTCGATGCGGGTCAACTCCTGGCGATGACCCGTGCGCTTCTTGTAGCCGCGCTTCGGCTTGAACTTGAACACCCGGAGCTTCGGGCCGCGCAGGTGCTCGACGATCTTCGCCTCGACGGAGACCTTCGCGAGCCCGGCCTTGTCGAGGACGGTCTCGTCACCCGCGAGGAGGATCGGGTCGAGGGCGACCGAGTCGCCGACGTCGCCCTTGAGGCGCTCGACCAGGAGCGACTGCCCCTGCTCGACGCGATATTGCTTTCCACCGGTCTTGACGACTGCGTACATATCTCGAGTCCTACTCCGACGGGGTCGTGTCCGCGGCGGCCTTGGCAGCGGAACGGCGCCGTCCGCCTCTGCGGCCGCGGCGCCGAGGCTTCGATTCTACGCCATCGGCCCCTTCACCGTCCTGCGCCGGGACGACGGCGCCCGAGCCGTCCACGAGGACCGCCGTGGCCTCGGTGCGCCCGGCGTCCTCGATGCGGACGAGGCGCTTCTCGCCGATGAGCTTCCCGGCCCCCCGGATCGAGACGATGTAGCCGTCGATCTTGGCGACCGCGGCGTCGGCGTCGTACATGTGCGGCTCGACGATCTGGACGTGGACCTCGTCGCCCGGGCGGAACGGGACCGCCCGCTCCCCCACCTCGTCGCAGGTGCCCTCCATGAGGATCTTGAAGTGGTCCAGGGGCAGGCCCTCTGATCCCTCGAAGTGGAACGTCTTCCCCGTGTCCTCCTCGAGCCAGCGCAGCGCGCGCCCGCCGCCGCCGGTGAACTCCGCGGTCACGCGCGGGTTGAGCTGGACGAGGAACGCCTCGACCGGCCGCGGCGCGCGGGACGCGAGCTCGCGGAGCTTGCGCTCGACGTCGATCGCGATCGTCTCCTCCGAGCGCACGACGCCGTCGCCATCGCACGTCGGGCACGGCCGGCTGATGATCTCGCGCACCCCCTCGGTGACGTTCTGGCGCGTCATCTCGACGAGGCCGAGCTTCGAGATCTCGGCGGTGAACGTCTTCGTGCGGTCCTCGTCGAGCGACTTGCGCAGCGCCTTCATCACCGCGTCGCGGTTGCGGGCGCGGGCCATGTCGATGAAGTCGATCACGATGATCCCGCCGATGTCCCGCAGCCGGAGCTGGTTGACGACCTGCTCGGCCGCCTCCAGGTTCGTCTTCGTGATGACGTCCTCGAGCCGGGCCTGCTTGCCGCGGCCGACGTAGGAGCCGGTGTTCACGTCGATGACCGTGAGCGCCTCGGCGTAGTCGATCATCAGGTAGCCGCCGGAGGGCAGGTCGACGCGCTTGGAGAACAGCCCCTCGATGACCTCGTCGACGCCGTAGCGCTCCATGAGCGGCTGGGACTCCTGGTAGAGCTCGACCCGTTCGACGAGCTCCGGCGCGGTCCGGGTGAAGAACGAGACGAGCCGCTGGTACTGCTTCTCGTCGTCGACCACGGCCTTCTCGAAGTGCGCGCTGAAGATGTCGCGCACGACCCGGACGGACAGGTCGGCCTCCTGGAAGACGAGGCCCGGCGCGGGCGTCTGGTCCACGCGGGACTGGAGGACCTCGTGGAGCTTGAAGAGGTACTGGAGCTCGCGCTCGAAATCGGCCCGCTTCGCACCGTGGGCCGCGGTCCGGATGATCGCGCCGCCGCCCTGCAGGTCGAGGGACTTCGCCTCCTTGCGCAGGCGCTCGCGCTCGCGGTCGTCGAGGCGCTTGGAGACGCCGACGCCCTCGCCCGTCGGGGTGTAGACCATGTAGCGGCCGGCGACGGTGAGGTCCATCGAGAGGCGGGCGCCCTTCGACTTCAGCGGGTCCTTGACCACCTGCACGACGATCTCCATGCCGGGCTTGAGGAGGTCGGTGATCTTCTTGCCGTCCCCCTCCTTGCCCCGGCCGCGGCGCGGGATCTCGACGCCCGGGAGCACGATCTCGTCGACGTGGAGGAAGCCGTTCTTCTCGAGGCCGATGTCGATGAACGCGGCTTCGAGGCCGGCGAGGACGTTGTCGACCCGCCCCTTGTAGATGTTGCCGACGATCGAGCGGTTGGTCCGGCGCTCGAAGTACAGCTCGGCGACGCGGAACCCGGCCGCCGGATCGGGCTTCCCGCCCTTGCGGCGGCGACCCGCGCCGGCCGCGGCGGAGTCTCCCCCGCCGTTGGATTCGAGCAGCGCGACACGGGTCTCCCCGCGGTCCACGCTGACGAGCACTTGCTTCTTCACGATTTTCAGATGCCTCTCTCGGGCGCGTGCGTATCGCGACGCAGCCCGTCAATAACCGAGGACGCGGCCCTTGTACGCCGATGCCGCGCGCCCTTGCGCGTAGATCGACTGAAGGAGGCCGACGGCCAGGAACATGGAAAGAACGGAGGACCCGCCGTACGTCATGAGCGGTAGCGGGATCCCGGTGATCGGCATGATCCCCACGTTCATGCCGACGTTGACGAAGACCTGGGTGATGAGCATCGCGATAACGCCCCCGGCGATGAGCGCGCCGAAGAGGTTCTTCGCGACGGTGAGGATGCGCACGGCTCGCCAGACGAACAGCGCATAGAGGGACAGGACGAAGCCCGCCCCGACGAAGCCCCAGCGCTCGCCGACGGTGGCGAACACGAAGTCGGTGTGGTCCTCGGGGAGGAACCGCAGCGTGGACTGGGTCGAGAGCTCGCCGCGACCGGTCTTCTCACCGGAGCCGATGGCGATTCGGGACTGGTTCTGCTGGTACCCGGCGTCGCCGGGGTCGTCGGAAGGTGCGAGGAACGACGTGAGCCGATCCTTCTGGTAGTCCTGGAGCACGTCCACGCCGGCCGCGGGAGCGGCGGCGAGGACGAGGGCGATCGCACTCAACGTGAGCGCGAGGATGACGGCGAAGTGCCGGCCCGGGGTCCCCGCCACGAACAGCACGGTGAGCCCGATCGCGATGTAGACGAGCCCGGACCCGAGGTCCTGGGCGATCACGAGCGCGGCGGGGACGAGGGTGAGGAGCAGGATCCTCGTGGTCGTGCCGCGGTCCTGCAGCCGCCGCGCACGCTCGACGACGAACGCCGAGAGCGCGACGATGAGCAGGATCTTGCCGAGCTCGGAGGACTGGAAGTTGAAGAACGGGAGCGGGATCGAGAGCCGCGAGCCGCGCGTCACGCTGCCGAACGCGAAGACGAGGACGATGATCCCGACGAGCGCGACGTAGAGGCCGAGCTTGAGCTCGCGCAGCCGCGTGTAGTCGACGCGGCTGACGACGATCGCGATGAGCGCGCCGACGATGAAGTAGCCGAGCTGACGTTTGACGAAGAAGTTCGGGTCGGCGAGGTTGTCACCCTCCGTCGCCGCGCCGATCGCCATGAGCGACCACACGCAGATGCCGGCGACGGCGAGCATGAGCACCGGATCGAACGGCAGCGCGAACGAGGTCGCCCCGGCGCGGCTGCGCGTGGAGGTGCCCGTGTCGGCGGGCGACTGGATCGGCGTCGTGGTCGCCATCAGTTCGTCCTCGAGTCCCCGCTCGTGAACTCGCCGACGCGGCCGAAGTAGAACTGCTCGAGGATCTGGCGGACGGCGGGCGCCGCCGTGGCCGCACCGTAGCCGCCCTTCTCGATCGTCGCGACGACGACGATCGGCTTCTTCTCGTGCTGGACGAAGGCCGCGTACCAGGACTGCTCGAACTGGCCCTGGGCGTTGACGACGTTCGCGGTCCCCGTCTTGCCGAACACGGGGAACCGGCCGTGCGGCCAGCCCTCGAAGACGTCGGTGCTCGTGCCGCTCCCGCCGCTGGCGGCGTCGCGCAGGCCGGCCATGATCGCCGCGCGATGGTCAGCGTTCATGTCGATCCGCTCGATGGGAGGCTGGCGCAGGGACTCGACGAGACGGCCCTCGTCGTCCTCCACCCGGGCTCCGAGGTGCGGGCGCACGATCCGCCCGTTGTTCGCGATCGCCGCGTAGGCGACGGCCATCTGGAGCGGCGTCGCCTGCAGGTCGCCCTGCCCGATCGCGAGGTTGAGGTTGTCGCCGAACGTCCACGGCCGCATGTCGGAGATGCCACAGCTCCGGACCTTCCGCCGCTTGCGGCACTCCGCCTCCTCCTGCCCGACGCGCTCGCGCCACTTGCGGTCCGGGACGAGACCGCCGAACTCGCCGGGCAGGTCGATCCCGGTCGTCTTCCCGAGTCCGAGCTGCCGCGCCCACTTCTGCAGCGGCTCGCCGTCGATCGCGTCGAGCCGCTGGCCGAGGAGGTAGTAGTAGATGTTCGAGGAGACCTCGAGGGAGCGCCGCATGTCGACCGCGCCGTAGGCGGTCTTGCCCGCGTTGCAGCGCGGCTCGTTGTTCGCGCCGACCTCGATGCAGCCTGAGTCGTTGATCTGAGAGGTCGGGGTCTGCACGCCCTCGGCGAGGCCCGCGAACGCGGTGATCGGCTTGAAGATCGAGCCCGTCGGATAGGACGCCGAGATCGCCCGGTTGAAGCGCGGTGCACCCGCCTCGTCGCCGTATCGCGCGTCGTAGGCCTCCTGGCTGATCGGCCGCGCGAGGTCGTTGGGGTCGAAGTCGGGCGCCGAGCCGAGCGCGAGAATCGCCCCGTTGCGCGGATCCATCGCCACGAAGGCGCCGGCCCGTGACCCGCGACCCGCCGCGCTGGCGATCCCGCGCTGGAGGGCCTCCTGGGCGGCCTTCTGCAGCTCGAGGTCGAGCGTGAGCTTGACCGTGCGCCCCACGACGGGCTCGCGCGCCCGTCCCTGGCCGCGGTTCTGCCCCTGCGCGTTGACGACGATGCGCGTCGCGCCGTCACGGCCTCGGAGGAACCGGTCGTAGGCGCGCTCGAGCCCCTCCTTGCCGATGATCGTGCCCTGGGTGACGTCGCGGTAGCGCTCGTCCTCGAGCTCCTCGGGGCTGATCTCGCCGACCGTGCCGACGAGCTGCGAGGCGAGCTTGCCCTCGGGATAGCGCCGCAGGAACTTCTGCGAGACCTCGACGCCGGGGAACTTCTCCTGGCGCTCCTTGATGAAGTCGCGCTGCGTGGCGGGCACGTCGGTCTTCACCGTCACCCGGGCGTAGGGCACCTGGGCGATCTGCTGGACGGTGCGCCGCTGGATCTCGTCCACCGACATCCCGAGGACCTCGCCGAGACGCTCGAAGAGGATCCGCAGCTCCTCGGTCGCCACGGGCGGGATCGGCACCCCGGGCCCGCGCTCGCCCTTCGGGCGCTTGAGGCGCTGGGTGACCCGCTGGCCCCACTCCAGCGCGGCGACCCGCGCCTCCTCGGGGAGCTGCTCGACGTCGAGCTGCACGAGGGTCGCCTGGCGGTTGGCGATGAGCGTGTTCCCGTTGCGGTCGACGACGGCGCCGCGGGGCGCCTGGATGCGCTCGAGCCGCACACGGTTGGTCTGCGCCTGGGCGAGGTAACGGTCCCCGTCGAGGATCTGCAGGTACCAGAGCCGGAAGAAGATGATCCCGAAGAGGACGAGCGCGACGCCGCCGAGCATCGCGACCCGCAGCGCGAGCTGCGGCGACGTGGGCGGGCGGCGGTCGTGGACGGGATCGATCACGGGCGAAGACTCAGAGACTAGGCGGTCGTCAGGCTCGACTCAGCGGTGAGAGGCCACCTGTCGTGTACGCGCGCCTGCGGCGGCGGCGCGGGTCGTCGGGGAGCGCCGGCAGGAGCCAGCGCCGCACGACGGCGTGGACGGGGATGGCGACGACGGTGTTGACGGCGACGACGGCGAGGATCTGGAGGAGGAGGAGGAAGCTCACGGGAGCGTCGACCCCGAGGAGGAACTGCATGAGCGCGAACCCCCCGACCGCGACGAGGGTGCCGACGGCACCGGTGAGCGGGGGCACGAGCGCCCCCTGCGGGTCGTGGAGCTCCCGCAGGCGTCCCGAGCCGTAGCCGACCGCGGTGAGGAGCAGCGAGGAGATCCCGAGCGTCTGGACGAGCGCCATGTCGACGAAGATCCCGGCGCAGAAGCCGAAGACGGCGCCGTTCATGGACCCGGCGAGCAGGCCGACGGACACGACGACGAGCGGGACGACGTCGGCGTTGACCCCGAGCACCCGGATCTGCGCGACCGCGGCCACCTGGGCGATGACGAACGCGACGCCGAGCAGGAGCATCCGGACGGGGAACTGGGCGCTCACGAGACCGGCCGGTTCCCGTTCGTGGCGCGGGTGAGCACCTGCACGAAGTCGATGCGGCCGACGTCGACGAACGGCCGCAGGTGGACCTTCTGCTGGTCGCTCCCGGGCTCCTCGATGCGGGTCACCTCGCCGATCGGGATGTTGGGCGGGTAGAGCGACTGGAGCTTGGGCTCGCTGGAGCGCGTGCCCGCCGTGACGATCGTCTGGCGGCGCTCCACCCGGTCGGTGCGGCGGGTGCCGTTGAGGATGAGGTTGCGCGGGTTGCCGACGGCGGTCTCGACGAAGCCGGTGACGCTCGACTCCAGCACGCGCGCCGAGACGCCGATCGAGTGATCGGTGATGAGCGTGACCTGGGCCGCCCCGCGGGTCACCGTCGTCACCTTCCCGACGAGGCCACCCCCGGTCACGACGGCCTGGTCGAGCCGGATCCCCGACGAGGACCCCTTGTCGATGTTGATGGTGGAGGCGAGCACGATCGACGAGCGCCCGTTGACGCGGGCCGTGACGGGCCGGTAGCGGTCGAGCTCGGCGGTCTGCTCCAGGTCGAGCAGACCCCTGAGGCGGGCGTTCTCCTGCAGGGCGCTCTTCGCCGCCACCGCCTCGGCGCGGTAGCGGTCGCGTTCCTCGCGCAGGTCCTCCACCTCGCCCTTGGCCTCGACCGTGTCCCCGACCCAGCCGAAGAGGTCGCGGAAGGGCTTGAGCGCGCGGCTCGCGCCCTCCTGGATCGGGGAGACGACCTCGAAGACCCCGCGCTGCACGGAGCTGAGCGGCCCGCCGCCGTCGCCGAAGCTCGCGGTGAGGAGGATCAGGGAGCTGGCGACGAGCAGCCCGAGGACCGCTCGCCGTCGGCGAACCGTCTTGGCGTCGTACACAGGAAGAAGTACTCCACAGAATGGCGATGGTCGCGCCGGTCATGGCGGCGCGAGAGGACAGGGGTCCCCCGACCCGGAGCCCATCCACCGGTGCGCTCTCCCCCGCGGCGCAGGCCCGGGGTCATCCCCCGATCCTCCGGCGGCGGTTGCGCGAGCCCTTGCTCGTGCGGTGGATGACCTCGAACTCCTCGAGGGAGCGGCCCGAGCCGACGGCGACGCACGTGAGCGGCGACTCGGCGAGGTGTGCGGGCATCTGCGTCTCCTCCCGCAGGCGCTCATCGAGCCCCTGCAGCAGGGATCCGCCGCCGGCGAGCATGATCCCGCGGTCCATGATGTCGGACGCGAGCTCGGGCGGCGTGCGGTCGAGCGTCTCCTTGACGGCGTCGATGATCTGGGCCAGGGGCTCCTCGAGCGCCTGGCGGATCTCCTCGCTCGTCAGCACGACCGTCTTCGGGAGGCCGGAGACCATGTCCCGGCCGCGGATCTCCGCCTGGACCTCCTCCTCCATGGGGTAGGCGGAGCCGATCTCGAGCTTGACCTCCTCGGCCGTCTGCTGGCCGATGAGAAGCTTGTAGTCGCGCTTGGCGTAGTTGATGATCGCCTCGTCGAGCTCGTCGCCGCCGATGCGGATCGACTGCGACACGACGATGCCGCCGAGCGAGATCACGGCGACCTCGCTCGTACCGCCGCCGATGTCGACGACCATCGAGCCGGTCGGCTCGCCGACCGGCAGCCCGGCCCCGATCGCGGCGGCCATCGGCTCCTCGATGAGGTAGGCCTGGCGGGCGCCCGCGGAGAGGCACGCCTCCTCGACCGCGCGCTTCTCGACGCCCGTGACCCCCGAAGGGACGCAGACGACGACGCGCGGGTGCGCCCAGCGGTTCTGGTGCACCTTCTGGATGAAGTGGCGCAGCATCTCCTCGGTGACGTCGAAGTCGGCGATGACGCCGTCCTTCAGCGGCCGGATGGCCTGGATCGTCCCGGGCGTGCGGCCGAGCATGCGCTTGGCCTCGATCCCGACCGCGTGGACCTCGCCGGTGCGGGAGTCGATCGCGACGACCGACGGCTCAGAGAGCACGATGCCCCGACCTCGTACGTAAACGAGGGTGTTGGCCGTGCCGAGGTCGACGGCCATGTCGCGGCCACCGAAGCCGGTGAGGTAGCTGAAAGCGCCCATGTCGGAGAGGGCCCGAGGACGCGTCGCGTCCGGTGCGACGCCGGGGGGACCGCCGCGCGGGCTGAGGGCCAGTGTAGCGGAGGCCCGCCGCCCGACCCCCTGACGGGCTGTCAACGGGCGCGACGTTGCACGACGGGAAAACGGCTGCAAATCCGCGCCCCGCGACGCAGGGTGCGGGGCGTGCGGTGAGGCCGGGCACAGGCGGTGATGTACTCCGACGACCCTCAGCGTCGCTGGAGTGCGTCACCCTCTACGGCGGCGGGCGTGGAGCCTCAGCCGAGGAAGTCCGGGCGCCGGTCGAGGAGGAGCGCGACGGGCAGTCCGACGACGTTGAGGTAGTCGCCGTCGATCGAGCGCACGAGCGCGCCGCCCGCCCCCTGGATCGCATAGCCGCCGGCGCGGCCCTCCCACTCCCCGAGGCCGACGTACCAGTCGAGGACCGCCGTCGACAGGCGGCGGAACGTCACGCGCGTCACCGCCGTGGCGACCTCGATGACGTCGGGGCGAGCGGGACTGATCAACGCCAGGCCGCTCACGACGTCGTGGGTCGCGCCTGAGAGCGCGTCGAGCGTCGCGCGGGCGTGGTCCTCCCCGACGGGCTTGCCGTAGATGCGGCCGTCGAGCGCGACGAGCGTGTCGACGCCCAGCACGAGCGCATCGGCCTCGCCCGGGCCGAGGAGTCCGGCGACCGCGCGAGCCTTGCGCAGCGCGTTCTCCCGCGCGACGGCGTGCGGCTCGCCGGCATCGAGCTCGTCGACGTCCGCGGGGCGGACGACGAACGGGATGCCGAGACGCGAGAGGATCTCGCGCCGCTGCGGCGATGCGGAGGCGAGGACGAGCCCGGGGCCCTCCCCCGCCTCGGCCGGCACGCCTAGAGCTCCGGGAACCAGATCCCGATCTCGCGGGCCGCCGACTCCGGCGAGTCGGAGCCGTGGACCATGTTCTCGCCGACGAGCAGCGCGTAGTCGCCGCGGATCGAGCCGGTCGCCGCCTCGAGCGGGTTCGTCGCGCCGATGAGCTGGCGCGCCGCCTTGATCGCGTCCGTTCCGGAGAAGATCGCGGCGACGAGCGGGCCGGACGTGATGAAGTCCACGAGCTCACCGAAGAACGGGCGCTCCTTGTGCTCGGCGTAGTGCGTCTCGGCGGTCTCGCGGGGCGTCGTGACGAGCTTGAGGGCCTCGAGCTTGAGGCCCTTGCGCTCGAAGCGGGCGACGATCTCCCCCGTGAGGTTGCGCGCGAAGGCGTCCGGCTTGACGAGGATCAGGGTCCGCTCCATGCGGGGTTCTCCTTGGTGTGGTGTGGGGCGACGGGACGGTCGCGACTACTGGGAAGCCGAGGCGGACGGGCGCCCCTGCTCCTCGGATGATTCCCGGCGGCGCCGACGGCGCGGCGTCTTGCCCGGGATCTCGCTCTCGCAGTACGGGCAGAGCTTCCACTCGGGGTCGAGCGGCTTCGTGCAGGTGCCGCACGCGTCCTTGAGCTTGCGCAGGCAGGACGGGCAGCGCAGGAAGTCCTTCTCGACCTCGTAGTCGCAGTGCGGGCAGAGGAAGTAGTTGAGCTGGTGCAGCCTCGCCTCGGCCGCCTGCATCTCGAGCTCGCGCTCACGCACGTCGTCGAGGTACTCGGGCGGACGGACGATCATGTAGACGATCGTCCCCACGTAGGGGAAGAGGGCCGCGGCGGTCGCGCATCCGATGAGCATCGGGTCGGCGATCCGCCGGCGCGCGTCCATGTACGTGTAGTACACGAGGGCGAGCCAGACGACGACGAGGAACAGGACGAGGAGCTGGACCGCCGTGTTGAGCGGTCCAGGGTCGATCCCGAAGATGGCGAGCGGCGCTGGCATGACTGCGGCGAAAGCCTACCCGTGGAGGTTCGTCATGGGCGCCCCGGCCCCTTCCTGCCGCCGCACGACCCGGCGCGCCGTTACCCGCGCCCGAACGTGTCGGGGTCGGGGCCGACGTGTGCGCCGGCGTCGAGCGCGGCCATCCGGTCCATCTCCGCCGGGGACAGGTGGAAGCCGAGGATGTCGATGTTCTCGGCGATCCGCGCGGGTGTCACGGACTTCGGGATGACGACGTTCCCGAGCTGGAGGTGTCACCGCAGCGCGACCTGGGCCGGGGTGCGGTCGTGTTCTTTCGCGATGTCCGTGAGGACCGGATCGTCGAGGACGCCGCCCTGGGCGAGAGGGCTCCACGCCTCCGTGACGATCTGCCGATCGGCGTGCTCGCGGCGGAGACCCGCCTGCTGGAGACGCGGGTGCAGCTCGATCTGGTTGACGACGGGCGTGACGCCGGTCTCGTCGACGATGCGGGCGAGGTGCGGGGCCTGGAAGTTCGAGACCCCGATCGACCGGACCTGCCCCTCCTCACGCAACTCGGCGAGCACCTTCCAGGTCTCGACGTAGCGGTCCCGCGCCGGGACGGGCCAGTGGATGAGGTAGAGGTCGAGGTAGTCGACCTCGAGGCGCTCGAGGCTCGTGGCGAACGCGCGCCGGGCCTCCTCGTGCCCCTGGTCGCTGTTCCAGCACTTCGTCGTGAGGAAGATCTCGGAGCGATCGAGACCACTCGCGCGCAGGGCGTGGCCGACCTCGGCCTCATTGCCGTAGACGGACGCGGTGTCGATGTGCCGGTATCCCGCCTCGAGGGCACGGATGACCGCCTCGGTCGTCTCCGCCCGGGGGATCTGGAAGGTGCCGAACCCGATCTGGGGGATCTCGGCCCCGTCGTGGAGGGCGAGGCGCGGAACCTCGGTCGCGGAGACGGTCATCCTCACTGGCTCCCCCTCCCCGCGGCGCCTGAAACCGGCGCGCACGTTGTGGCGCACCTGAGCGGCGATGGATCGTCGCTTACAGGAACTTGCGGCCGAAGCCGTAGCCGATCCCGAAGAACACGAGGATCACGAGCGCGACGAGGATCGCCACGGCGGCGATCATCGAGAGGACGGAGGGGCCATCTTTCATGGACCCGGGCAGCGTACGCCAAACCCGGGCCTGCGGCAGACTGCGCGCATGTTCGCCGCCTACGCCGCCCGTATCGATGCCGACGACCCGCTGAGCGCCCTGGAGCTGGGCGAGCGGCCCGAACCCGAGGCCCCGGACGGCTGGACGACCGTCACGGTCAAGGCCGCCTCGCTCAACCACCATGACCTCTGGTCACTGCGGGGGGTCGGCCTCCCCGAGGAGCGCCTGCCGATGATCCTCGGCTGCGACGCGGCCGGGATCGACGAGAACGGCGACGAGGTCATCGTCCACGCCGTCGTCTCGGACCCGTCATGGCAGGGCGACGAGACGTTCGACCCGAAGCGCTCGCTGCTCTCCGAGCGCCACCAGGGCACGTTCGCCGAGCGGGTGATCGTGCCCGCTCGCAACGTCGTCCCCAAGCCGGAGGGGATGAGCTTCGAGGAGGCGGCGTGCCTCCCCACGGCGTGGCTCACGGCCTACCGGATGCTGTTCACGCGCGGCGGCCTCGTCCCCGGGCAGACCGTGCTCGTCCAGGGCGCGGGCGGCGGCGTCGCCACCGCGCTCATCACGCTCGCCTCCGCGGCCGGCGCTCGGGTCTGGGCGACCGGACGCTCCGAGGAGAAGAGGGCGCACGCGGTCTCGCTCGGCGCCCACGGGGCCTTCGAGTCCGGTGCGCGGCTCCCCGAGCGCGTCGACCTCGTCATGGAGACCGTCGGCGGCGCGACGTGGGGCCACTCCGTGCGCTCGCTCAAGCCGGGCGGCACGATCGTCATCTCGGGCGCGACGACGGGCGATCCCGACGCGGCGGAGCTGATGCGGATCTTCTTCCTCCAGCTGTCGGTCGTCGGGTCGACGATGGGCAGCCGCGACGAGCTCGACCGCCTCGCGCGGTTCTGCGTCGACAAGGGCATCCGGCCGAACATCCACGCGACGATGCCGCTGCGGGCCGCCCGGCCCGGCTTCGAAGCGATGCTCTCCGGGGAGGTCCAGGGGAAGATCGTCTTCACGCTCTAGCCGCCGTTCCCACCGCCGTGGGAAGCGGGCTCGGGCCGAACGTCGGCCGGGAGCCGGCTCTCCGCGAGGGACGCGCCATGCGGGCGACCGGCGCTCCCACCCGGCCTCTGTGGAAGGTCGGCTGGAGGCCGCCTGCGCGCCGGTGCCCTCAGAAGCGGGACGCGTTGCTCGCCGAGCCCGGGAACGTGAGCTCGCGCGTGAGGGTCGTCGTCCCCGTGACGAGCACCGCGCCGTCCCGGCCGGCCGTCTCCGTCGCGAGGGCGAGCGCGGTGACGGGGTCGGCGGCCGTCCGCGCGGGGAGTCCCAGGGAACGCGCCGCGTCGGCGACCGCCCCGGCCGGGAGCGATCTCGGGCTCGCCGTCCGCGTGG
>JBFIDS010000054.1:0-12517 GCA_041603715.1 Paraconexibacter sp.
ACCGGCCCCACGGCGTCGCCGTCGACGGGGACGCCCTGCTCGTGTGCGAGACCGGTCACGACCGCGTGTGGCGCGTCGCGGCGAACGGTGATCGCGAGCTCCTCACCGACCGCGTCAAGTCGCCGTGGGACGTCGTGCGCTGGCAGGGACACGTCGTCGTCGCGGGCGCCGGCCGTCACGTGCTGTGCGCCCTCGACGCCGAGGGGGAGACCCAGGTCATCGCGGGCAACGGCGCCGAGGGCCTGCGCGACGGACCCGCGCTCACGGGGGCGCTCCTCGCCCAGCCGAGCGGCCTTGCGATCACCGCCCGCGACGAGCTCGTCTTCGTCGACGCGGAGTCCTCGGCCCTGCGCATCCTCGATCGCCCGGGCGGTGTCGTGCGCACGCTCGTCGGAGAGGACCTCTTCGCGTGGGGCGCGGCCGACGGGGACCGCGACCGCGCGCGCCTGCAGCATCCTCTCGGGGTCGCCGCAGCACCGGACGGCGGGCTCTACGTGGCCGACACCTACAACGACGCCGTGCGGGTCTGGCGCGGCGACCACCTCTGGACGGTCCCGGTGGCGGGCTTCTCCGAGCCGGGGGCGATCACGGTTCTCCCCGACGGGCGCCTCGTCGTCGCCGACACGGGCAACCACCGCGTCGTCGTGGTCGTGCCGGAGACCGCCCACGCCGAGGCCGTCGACCTCGGACGGCCAGGCTCGCGGACACCGGCGCCGCTCGTCGCGAGCACGGCGATCCTCGCGGCCGGGTCCGACCTCGACGTGGAGATCGACGTCCCCCTCGACGGGGACGACCTCGACCCATCGGGCGGGCCGCCCGTCCGCATCCGTGCGACGGCGAGCGACGACGACGTCCTGGGGCCGGAGCGCGAATGGACATCCCCGACGCTCCCCGTGCGCCTCGCGATCCCGCTCGGACGTGGTTCCGGGCGGATCGTCGTGGAGGTCCTCGCCGCGACCTGCGGGCCCGACGCGTGCCGGCTGCGGCGCGCCGCACGCGCCTACGACGTCGTCCTCACCTGACCGGGGTGGCGGCGCGGAAGGGCCATCGCCGCCCCGCCGGCGTGCGACGATGACGGGGTCCCATGCCCGAGCTGCCCGAGGTCGAGATCACCGCCCGCCTGCTGAGCGCCGAGCTCGCGGGCGTCCCGATCGAGTCCGCGCTCGCGCCCGGGCTCAACACGCTGAAGACCTTCGACCCGCCGCTGCACGCCGTCGACGGCGGGACGCTCACCGGGGTGCGCCGGATCGGCAAGCACCTCGTCGTCGACGTCGCGACGACCGCCCATGGGGACCTCGCCGTGCTCATCCACCTCATGTCCGCGGGCCGGCTCCAGCTCCACGACAAGCGCGCCTCGATGCGCGACCGCACGTCGCGGCTGCTCCTGCGCCTCGGCGGCGACCCCTCCACCCGCGAGCTGCGCCTGCGCGAGTTCGGCACGAAGCAGGCGGCGTGGGCGAAGGTGCTCCCCGCCGACGCGGTCGCGCAGGACGATGCGATCGCGACGCTCGGCCCCGAGGCGTGGCCCGACCCGCCCGCCGATCTCGCCGGTCTCCTCGCCCCCCAGAAGGCGCGGCCGCTCCAGGCGGTGCTGCGCGACCAGCGGGTCATCGCCGGCATCGGGCGCTCGTGGGTGGACGAGATCCTCTGGGAGGCACGGCTGTCGCCCTTCGCGCGCGCCGGCGACCTCGACGCCGAGTCCGGCGACGCGCTGCGCGAGGCGATGGTCGCCCGGCTGGGCGCGGCGCTCGACCACTACGCCGAGGTCCTCTCGCTGCCGCTGCCCGACAAACTGCCGCTCCCGCTGCTCGTCCACCGACGGCACGGCGAGCCGTGCCCGCGCTGCGGCACGACGATCGAGGCCGTCCACTACGAGGAGCAGGTGCTCTGCTACTGCCCGGACTGCCAGACGAAGGGCCGCGTCCTCAAGGACCGGCGGCTCTCACGGCTGCTGAAGTGAGGCGCGGTCTCAGCGACGGGCGGCGCGCGCGGATCTTGCGGCGCGCCTTCGAGCGCGACGGCTGACGGCGCGCCGACGAGGTCGTTCAACTGCCCCTCGGACCTGCAGACCTGACTCGCTACGGTGCCAGCATGCTCGAACCCGGAGCCAAGGCCCCCGCATTCACGCTGCTCGACCAGGATGGCGAGAAGGTCGCGTTGACGTCGTTCACGGGACGGACCGTCGTCCTCTACTTCTATCCCAAGGCCGACACGCCCGGCTGCACGACCCAGGCGTGCGGCGTGCGCGACAACGCGGACGCGTACGCGGAGCACGACGTCGTGGTCCTCGGCGTCTCGCCCGACGCTCCGGAGAGGCTCAAGAAGTTCCACGACGGGCAGTCGCTCAACTTCACCCTGCTGTCGGACCCCGAGCACAAGGTCTGCGACACGTACGGCACGTGGGTCGAGAAGTCGATGTACGGCCGGACGTACATGGGCGTCGCCCGGGCGACGTTCGTCATCGACCCGGAGGGGAAGATCGCGCACGTCTTCCCGAAGGTGTCGCCGAAGACGCACGACGACAAGGTCCTCGAGGTCCTGGGCGGCTGAGCTCCTCCGGCGACACGTTCCAGGAGCCCGCCACGGACGGCGGCGGTCGGGGCTGGACCACCGGGCTTGCGACCTCCTCCGTCCGAGCGGCGGTCGACCGCCTTCAGCGGGCGTGCACGCGAAAGCGCAGGCCGCCCTTCGGCCCGAGCGTCGGCGTCGTCGTGAGCCGCAGCGGGGTGGCCGGGTCGGGCTCGAACCGCAGTCGCCGAAGGAGCACGGAGGTGAGCGCCCGCAACTCGACCTGGCCGAACCGCTTGCCGAGGCACATGCGCGTGCCACCACCGAAAGGGATGTACGCGCCCTGCGGTCGTGCGGCCGACTCCTCCGGGAGGAAGCGGTCGGGCCGGAACGCGAGCGGGTCCGGGTAGAGGTCGGGCAGGTGATGGGTCGCCAGCGACGAGTAGTGGATCGTCGTGCCGGCCGGGATCGGGTGACCGTGGAGCACGACGTCGCGCACCGCGCGGCGCGGGCCCACCCAGGCCGGCGGGAAGCGGCGCAGCGTCTCGTCGAGTGAGCGCTCGAGGACGGGCAGGGCGGTGCCCTGCAGCTCGGCGGCGGTCGCGTCGCGATCGGGGAGGACGGCGTCCAGCTCCGCCTCCAGCGTCGCGCGCGCGTCGAGGGTGCGCCCGAGCTCGTGCAGGAGGAACGTGAGCGTCGCGGTCGTCGTGTCGTGCCCGGCGAAGAGGAGCGTCACGGCCTGGTCGCGGACGACCGTCGTGTCGAGGGGTGCGCCGTCCTCGTCGGTCGCGGCGAGCAGCAGCCCGAGGACACCCCGGCCGGGATCGCCGGCGCCACGACGGCGGTCGATCTCGGCGAGGACGGCGGCCGCGACGCCCGCTCCGACCATCTGATCGACGACCGCCGCCACGGCCTCGCGGGAGAACGCCGGGAGCATCACGCGTCGCATCTCGCGGTGGTAGGTGCCGTCGACGTTGAGCATCCCCGCCCCGAGGAGCGGCTCGAGCTCGCGGTAGCGGCTCAGGCGCAGCGAGTACGCGTCGATGTTGCGGACGAGGATCTCCTGGTTGGTGTCCGGGGCGATCGCCCAGACGACCGCCTCGTGCACGGTGCGGATCGTGAAGACGGGGCCGAAGCGCTCGTGGTGCTCGAGCAGGAGCGCGAGCGGGTCGGCGAGCGTGCGGTACGTGTTGCGGGCGCTCGGCGCGAGGCTGCCGGGGGGGAGGCTGCCGTGGCGCCGGGTCCGGTGCTCCCGGCGCAGGTCGTCGGCGACCCGGGCGAGCACGCGGCTCTCGATCGGCGCGGGCGCGGGGGTGCTCATGCGTCCCGGCGGGGTCTTCGTCGCTGGCGTCACAACGGTGGCCTTCCCTCGTGTGGCTCATGTTGACAGGGCAGTCTGTCAACTTCGATTCGCGCAGAGCTTCCCACCTGACAGGGCCGTCTGTCAAGATCGGCACGTGGGCACGCCGACCGAGCGCAGCTTCCGCGGCCGCAGCGCGCAGGAACGCCGGGACGAGCGGCGCCGCCGGCTGCTCGATGCGGGCCTCGACCTCATCGGGACCGGCGGCTGGGCGAGCGCGACGATGACGGCGATCTGCGCCCGGGCGAAGCTCACGGAGCGCTACTTCTACGAGAGCTTCACCGACCGCGAGGCGCTCTACCTCGCGCTGATCGACGACATCGCCCGCGACACGGAGACGGCGATCCTCGGCGCGCTCGACGAGGACGGGACGCCGGCCCAGCGCCTGAGCGCCGCGACGCGCGCGGTCGTCGAGTCCCTCGTCGCGGACCCGCGCCGTGGGCGGGTCGCCCTGCTCGAGGGGCTCGGGAGCACGGCCCTGCAGGAGCGCCGCCGCGAGATCATCCGCGGGTTCGAGCGGCTCGTCGGCGACCACTCCGCCGCGGTGTTCGCCGCTTCCGAGGCCCCGCGCGACGTCGACCTCGTGCTCCTCGGCGGCGCGGTGTCCGAGCTCGTCTCCCGGCGGCTCGACGGCACGCTCGAGGCGACCGACGACGAGCTCGTCGAGCGCATCGTCGCGCTCGCGGAGTGGATCGCCCAGGGGGCGGGCCGGGAACGCTGATCGACCGCCTCGACCGCGCCCGCGCCGCGACCGGCTGATCGCTCAGGCGACGTTGCGGCGCCAGAAGGCGGGGGTGAGGATCACGAGCACCGTGAAGACCTCGAGCCGCCCGGCGAGCATGAGGAACATGAGGAACGCGCGGGCGCCCTCCGGGATCGTCGCGAAGCTCTCGGTCGGTCCGGCCTCACCGAGGCCCGTGCCGAGGAGGGAGAGGACCGATCCCGACGTCGTCGCGGCGCTCAGCATGTCGAGGCCCGCGACGAGGAGCACGAACGTGCCCGCCAGGACGAGCGCGAAGTAGACGACGGCGAACGCGAGCACGCCGCGCCGGACGTCCTCGGTGAAGACCTGACCGCGCGTGCGCAGCACCTGCACCGCGCTCGGCCGCAGCTGCCGCCCGAGCTCCTGCCCGATCGTCTTGCCGAGGAGCATCACGCGGACCACCTTGATGCCGCCCGACGTCGAACCCGCGCAGCCGCCGATGAGCATCAGCATGAGGAGATGGGAGCGGGCGTAGTCGTTCCACTGGTCGTAGTCCTCGACGACGAGGCCCGTCCCGCTGCTCACCGCGGTGACGGTGAACGCGGCGGAGCGCAGGGACTCCCAGAAGCCGCCGGGCTGATCGGCGATGACGAGGCTCGCCGCGACCGCCGCGGTGCCGCTGAGGATGATGAGGAGGAAGGCGCGTACCTCGGCAGCCTGCGGGAACAGGGAGCGTCCCCGGACCGCGCGCCAGTAGAAGGCGAAGTTGATGCCCGAGGCGATCATGAAGACGATCGCGACGAGCTCGATCGGCACCGAGTCGAAGGACCCGATCGAGCCGCTGCGGGTCGAGTAGCCGCCCGAGGAGATCGTGGTGAAGATGTGGTTGACCGCGTCGAAGGCCCCCATGCCGGCGAACGAGTACGCGGCGAAGCCGACGACGGTGAGCCCGACGTAGACGCCGCAGATGATCTTCGCCGTCTCCGCGATCCGCGGGGTGAGGCGCTCGGCGGTGACGCCCGACATCTCGGCGTGGAAGAGGCGCTGCGTCGCGAGCCCCGTCGCGGGAGCGATGGCGACGACGAGCACGACGATCCCGACCCCGCCCAGCCACTGCGAGAGGCTCCTCCACAGGAGGATCGGGCGCGCGGTGGAGTCGGGGTCCACGAGCGTGGAGCCCGTCGTCGTGAAGCCCGCCATGCTCTCGAACATCGCGTCGACGAAGCGCGGATGGGTCTCCTCGAGGAGGAACGGGAACGCCCCGGCGACCGCGGCGACGAGCCAGGCGAGCGTCACCGCGAGGAAGCCGTCGCGCGCCCTCACGGGAATGTTGCGCAGGCGCATCGCCCCGAGGAGGCCGATGACGGCGAGCGGAAGGCTCACCGCCCCGGGGAGGGCGAAGGAGCCCGCCGCCTCCGTCTCCCCGTCGGCCAGCGCGTAGAGGGCGACGGCGAGCATGCCGAGCGCGACGGACCCGAGCACGCCGCTCACGACGGGGATGATGAGCCGCCAGTTGAAGCCCGGGCCGGGCAGTCGGCGGCCGGCGATCACGTCTTGAAGGTACCCACGACGTCCGATACGCCGCGCTTCGCGTTGAACGTGATCACACGGTCGCCGGCGCGCACGGTCTGCGACTCGTCGGGGACGATGACGCGGCCGTCGCGGACCATCACGGCGATCCGGGTGGCGGCCATCGAGGCGGCGTTGCCGACCTTCTTGCCCTCGGCGCGACTGCCCGAGTCGACCTCGACGTCGAGGAGCTCGGCACCGCCGAGGAGGAGGTGCACGCCCTCCACGTCGCCGCCGCGGACGGCGCGCAGGATCGCTTCGGCCGTGACGAGCCGCGGGGAGAAGCCGGCGTCGATGTGGAGCGCGTCCACGAGCGGGGTGTACTCCTCCCGGGAGACGACGGCGAGGCTGAGGCCGCACCCGAGCTGCTTGGCGTTGAGCGCGGCGAGCAGGTTCGCGCGGTCGTCGCCGGCGCACCCGACGAAGGCGCCCGCCCGGTCGACGCCGTGCTGGAGGAGCGCGTCCTTGCCGACGCCCTCCTCGTGGAGGACCGTCGCCTTGCGCAGCGACTCGGCGATCGTCCGAGCGCGCTCGAGGTCGCTCTCCATGACGGTGACGGAGTAGCTGTTCTCGAGCGCCTTCGCGAGGGGAAGGCCGATCCTGCCGCCGCCGAAGATGATGACGTCGCGGACGGTGCTCGCCTGGCCGGCGAGATGGGCGACGACCGCGCCGATGTCCTTGCGCGAGGCGGCGACGATGAGGTGGTCGCCGACGCGGGGGCGGTGTCCGGGCTCGGCGGCGACGACGCGCCCGTCGCGCACGAGGCCCGCGATCGCGTGCGGGAGCGCCGGGCGGCGCTCCCCGATGGCGTGCCCGATGACCGGGGAGCGCTCGGTGACGATGCACTCCGCGATCGTCACCTTCCCGTCGGCGAAGTCCTCCGCGTGGACGGCGCCCGGGAGGCGGATCGCCGCGGCGAGGCCCTCGGCGGTGGCCCGCTCGGGGTGGATGACGAAGTCGATGCCCAGGACGTCCCGGGCAAAGGAGCCGTCGTCGGCGAAGTAGTCGGGGTCGCGGACGCGGGCGACGGTGCGCCGCGCGCCGAGCTGGTGGGCGGCGAGGGCGGCGATGACGTTGCTCTCGTCGCTCTGCGTGACGCCGCAGACGAGGTCGGCGTCGCCGGCCCCGATGTCGTGGAGGAAGCGCGGCGAGGCGCCGTTCCCGGAGAGGACGAGCGCGTCGAGATCCCCCTGGGCCGCCGCGACGCGGACGGGGTCCTTGTCGACGACGGTGACGTCGTGCCGCTCGGCGCTCAGCGTCCGTGCGATGTGCTGCCCGACTTCGCCGAGGCCGACGACGATGACCCGCATCGCTCCATCGTCGCGCATCGGCCGGGCGGACGGCGGGTGGAAGCCGTCACCCGGGTGCGTCCGTCATCGTCTGCGGGGATGGACACGCGAGATCCCCTGCCCCCGACGGCCGTCCGGCGAACGACGCCGACCCCGGTCGAGGCGGTCGTCTTCGACAACGACGGGCTCCTCCTCGACACGGAGGTCGCCTGGACCCGAGCCGAGGTGACGCTGTTCGCCCGCTACGACCGCGAGTTCACCGCCGAGCACAAGCGGTACATCATCGGGTCCTCCCGGCGGGTGGCGGAGCGCAAGCTCTCCGAGATGCTCGATCGCCCGTTCGACGAGGGCCCGGCCCTCATGGACGCGCTGCACGATCTCGTCATGGAGGAGGCTCTCGCGGGCTGCCCGCCGCGGCCGGGAGCCGTCGAGCTCCTCGACCGGCTCGCGGAGGCGGGCACGCCGGTCGCCCTCGCGTCGAACTCGTCCCGGGAGTTCGTCGAGCGCACGCTGCGCGTCGGGGGTGTCCGGGAGCGCTTCGGCATCGTCGTGAGCGCCGACGACGTCGTGAATCCGAAGCCCGCGCCGGACCTGTATCTCGCGGCGTGCGCCCATCTCGGGGTCGACCCCGCCGTCGCGGTGGGTCTCGAGGACTCGCCTCCGGGTGCGGCGTCCGCGAGCGCGGCCGGGCTCTACGTCGTCGGGGTCCCCTACCTCGTGGACTCGGTGCTCGACGGCGCCCATCTCGTCGCCTCGTCGCTCGCCTCGCCGGAGGTCCTCGCGGCCTGCGGCGTGGGCTGAGAGCCCCCGCGTCCGCCCTGCCCCGCGCCCGCCTCGCGTGCTGAGGGGGCGCTCAGGCGCCCGCGTTCACCCTCAGCCGTGAGGTCGCCTCGCGCGCGAGGGCGCGCGCGGTGTCGGCGTCGTCGGCCGAAGCGAGCGCGACGCCCATGCGGCGGCCCGGCCGGGCGTCCGGCTTGCCGAACAGGCGGACGGTGACCGCGTCGTCGACGGCGAGCGCCTCGGCGAGCCCGGACACCGCGGGTGTGCCCGTCTCCTCCTCGGCGAGCAGGACGGCGCTCGCCCCCGGCCGCACGAGCGGGATCTCGCCGACGGGGATCGGCAGGCCGAGGATCGCTCGCGCGTGGAGGGCGAACTCGCTGAGGTCCTGGGAGGCCATCGTCGCCATCCCGGTGTCGTGCGGACGCGGGGACACCTCGCTGAAGAGGACCTCGCCACCGCGGATGAACAGCTCCACACCGAAGACGCCGTGCCCGCCGAGCGCCTCCACGACCGTGCGCGCGACCTCCTGCGACCGGGCGAGCACCGCGGGCTCCATCGCCTGCGGCTGCCAGCTCTCGCGGTAGTCCCCGTCGACCTGCACGTGGCCGATCGGGGCGCAGAAGGACACACCGGCCGCGTGACGCACGGTGAGGAGGGTGATCTCGTCGTCGAACGCGACGAACCCCTCGACGATCACCCGCGACCCGGCCGTTCGGCCGGAGGCCTGCGCGTGGGCCCACGCCGCCGCCGCGCCGTCCTCGCTGCGCACGACGGACTGGCCCTTCCCCGACGAGGACATCACGGGCTTGACGACGCACGGCACGCCGAGCTCCGCGACGGCGGCGTCGAGCTCCTCCACCGAGGAGCAGAAGCGGTAGGGCGACGTGAGCAGCCCGAGCTCCTCCGCGGCGAGGCGCCGGATGCCCTCGCGGTCCATCGTGAGCTGCGCCGCCCGCGCCGTCGGCGTCACCTGCATCCCCTCGGCCTCCAGGTCGACGAGGACCTGCGTCGCGATCGCCTCGATCTCCGGGACGACGTGGAGCGTGGCGCACGGGCGGGCCCGCTCCGCCTCGAGGAGCGCCCTCAGCGCGGCCGGGTCGGTCATGTCGACGACCTCCTGGCGGTGGGCGACCTGCATCGCCGGTGCACCGGGATAGCGGTCGACGGCGACGACCTCGGCGCCGAGGCGCATCGCCTCGACCGCGACCTCGCGGCCGAGCTCGCCGCTGCCGAGGAGGACGATGCGGACGGCGCCCGCGGTGAGCGGAGCCCCGAGGGAGAGAGCGGTCATGGCGCGCGATGATGCCACGGGGCCGATGGGTACCCTGCCGTGCGTGCCGCTCGCGTCGCTCTCGGACGACTTCTCGACGTTCTTCGACGCCGTCGGTTCCTTCTTCGAGAGCCTCGCGAGCGTCCAGTTCGTGCCGCTCCTCATCGGGCTGACCTGCTTCGGGATCTACCTGACCTTCCGGGCGCGGGCGTTCTTCCACGTGCTGCGCGCGGCCTACCCGACCGAGCGGATCGAGTTCAGGCGGATCTGGGGCGCCTACGTCGCCGCCTACGGGTTCAACAACGTCGTCCCGGCCCGCGGCGGCGACGTCATCAAGCTGTTCCTCGCGAAGACGTCCGTGCCCCGCTCGAGCTACCCCGCGGTCGGGGCCGCGTTCTTCGTCGAGGGCGTGTTCGACGCGACGATGGGCATCTTCATCCTCACCTACGCCTTCACGCAGGGCGTGTTCCCCAAGCCCCCCGACTTCGCGGCGCTCGGTGCGTTCGACCTCAGCTTCTTCGCGAGCCACCCCCGCTTCACCCTCTTCTTCCTCACGGCGCTCGGGGTGCTCGCGCTCGTCCTGTTCGCGGTCCTCTCCCGCCGCGTCCAGGCGTTCTGGCTGCGCGTGCGGCAGGGCCTGACGATCCTGTTCGACCGCCCCCGCTACTTCCGCGAGGTCTGGCTCGTCCAGTTCGTCGGCTGGTGCTTCCGCTTCACCGCGTTCTGGTTCCTCCTGGAGGCCTTCAACATCGGGGGATCGGTCGGCAACGTGCTGCTCGTGCTCGGGGTCAACGCCGTCGCGGCCGTCGTCCCGTTCACCCCGGGAGGCGCCGGCGTGCAGCAGGCGTTCCTCGTGAAGGTCTTCGGGGCGGGCGCGGTCGCCTACTCCGTCGGGCAGCAGATCGCCATCGCGACGTTCAGCCTCACGCTCGGCTTCATCGCGCTCGTGACGATCTTCAAGTTCCGCTCGTTCAAGGAGGTCATCGCCGCCGGGAAGGACGCGCGCGCCCAGGGCGAGGACGACATCCCGGACGCACACACCCGGGCCGACATCGCCGCGTCGGGGCCGGTCGAGCCCGCGACCGCCGTCACGGAGCGCCGCCCGCGCGCGCCGGCGCGCGCATCCGCGGCGGAACGTGAGCGCCGGCGCGCCGAGCGCGAACAGCGGAGAGCCGACCGGCGCGCCCGCCGCGGCGAGCGCTGAGCCGCGCTACTGCAGGCCCTGGCGCGCTTCGCGCACGAGCGTGACGGCCTCGGGGAAGACCGTCGCCATCACCTGACGGATCTGCTCCGCCTGCTGCTCCGGGGTCCCCTGGATGTTGACCCGGTTGACGGCCGCGACCGTCATGTCCACCGCGAGCTTGATCGCGTTGTCGGCCCACGCGAGCTTCTGCTGGCCCTGGGCTTGTTCCGCGAACTCGGCCATTCGGCGCATAAGCTCGTCGGGATCACCGAACAGTCCTCCGAAACCTTCCATGAACAGATCCTCGCACATGCCTCACCGCGTCCTCGCGGTTGCCCTCGTCCTCCTCACTGGCGTGCTCGCCGCCTGTGGCTCCGAGGACCCCGGGCCCTCGACGATCGCGACACCCGGCCTGACGCGGACGACCGACGTCGACGGCTCGCCCACGGTGGACGTCGCCCCGCCCGGGGGGACGACGACCACGCCGAAGGACCGCTTCGGCGGCACCCCTCGGGTCGCCCACTACGTGGTCGAGTCGGTCGGGCCGCGATCGATCCTCGTCGCCACCGTCGGGGATTCCCTCACCTCCGGCTCCCCGTACTTCGACCCCGATCCGCGTAACCGCACGCTCATCCGCGGGGAGGCCGACGTCCGTTCGCAGTGGCAGTACTGGATGGCGCGCGCGCGGCCGGGCACGGCGGTGCGCAACTGCGGCCTCGCCGGACGCAGGACCGACCAGATCGCCGGGGAGGTCGACCGCTGCGCCGAGGGTGCCGGCGCTCTCGTGATCCAGGGCGGGACGAACGACATCGCTCAGGGCCGGACCCCGGCGCAGGCCGCACGGCAGATCCGGCGGATGGCCCGTCGCGGCAAGGAGCTCGGGCTCACGGTTCTCGTGACCGAGGTCACCCCATGGAACAGCAAGATCCCGCAGACCATCCCGCTGCTCAACGAGCTCAACCGCAGGATCGCGAAGGTCGCGGAGGAGGAAGGCGTCGTGCTCGTGGGCTGGTTCGGACTGCTCGAGGACCCCGACACGCCGGACCAGCTCGCGCGGAAGTACACGGTCGACGGCGCCCATCCGACGGTCGAGGGGCACCGGATCCTCGGTCGCGCGGCCGCCCGTGCGCTCGACCGGGCGCTCGGCTGAGCCGTGCGGAGGCCCGTCGCCATGCGGCCCTGCCGCGCGGTCGTCGTCGCGCTGCTCGGCGCGCTCGCCGTCACGCCCGGGTGCGGGTCCGGGGACGACGGACCGTCGTCGACGCCCCCGGCTCCCGAGGTCCGGATCGCGCCGCCGACCACGACGGTCGAGGCGGTCGGCGGGGAACGGCGGGCGCTCGTCGCCACGCTCGGGGACTCGATCTCCGCCGGCTACCCGGGCTTCGACCCCGACCCGGCGCTGCGACCCGCGCTGCCGGGAGGTGGCGACGACGAGCGCTCGCAGTGGCAGTTCTGGGCCGCTCGCGCCCTGCCGGGCGTCGCGTTCCGCAACTGCGGGGTGAGCGGCGAGCGCACCGACGAGATCGCCCAGCGGCTCGAGTCGTGCGTGCGCGGGGCCGACGCGCTCGTCGTCCAGGGCGGTGCGAACGACATCGCCCAGGACCGCCCGACCGCGAGCGCCGCCGACGACATCCGCTCGATCGTCGAGCGCGCGAAGGCGATCGGCGTCCCCGTGCTCGTCGCCGAGGTCCTGCCGGCGAACACCGGCGTGGCGGAGACGATCACGCTCATCGACGACATGAACCGCCGTCTCGCCGCGCTCGCCGACGCGGCCCGGGTGCCGCTCGTGCCGTGGTACCCGGTCCTCGAGGACCCGGCAACACCGGATCGCATGCTGCCGGCCTACACGGGCGAC
>JBFIDS010000055.1:0-12477 GCA_041603715.1 Paraconexibacter sp.
CCGCGCTCGCTCGCGAGCTCGAGGCGATGTGGGTGGGCGCGGCGGTGTGGACGGGGACCTCGACGGACGCCGTTCGCGGCCGGATCGCCGCCGTCCTCGGCCGGCCGGACGTCGGGGGGACCGTCGAGCGCACGCTGCTCGCCAACCTCGCGGGCATGGAGATGATGCGCTGCGAGAACTGCGAGCGCGCGGTGGGTCTCGCCCGTCGCGCGTGGGAGGACGGCGAGATGCTCCGCCACGTCGGGCTCGGCGACCCCTCCCTGTGGGCGGTGACGGGCGCGCTCCTCAACTCCGGGGAGATTCCCGCCGTCGAGCGGGTACTGGAGCAGATCCTCGTGCGGGCCCGCCGCGTCGGCGCGTTCGACGCACACGCCACGGCGAACTACGTCGCCGCGTGCGTCGCCCACGCGCGGGGACGGCTGCCGGAGGCCGAGGCGGCGGTCGATGTGGCGCTCGATGCGCACCGCGACGGATGGGAGACGTTCTATCCGGCGGCTCTGTGGGTGCGCGTGCAGTGCCGTCTCGAGCGTGGTGATGTCGCGGGCGCGCGCGCGACCGTCAACCTCGACTCGACGACGGAGGTGTACTGGGCGGGCTCCCCCGTCGCCCTCGCCCTGTCCGCCGCCCGCGCCGACATCGCGCTCGCCGAGGACCGTCCGGGCGATGCCCTGGCGCACGCGGAGGTGCAGGGTCGGGAGCTCGAGAAGATCGGCTGTCGCAACCCGCTGTTCTTCGGCTGGCGTGCGTGCGCGGCGATCGCGTGCGCGCGCCTCGACCGGATCGTGGACGCGCGTGAGCACGCGGCCGCCGACCTCGCCGCCGCCAGGACGTACGGCACCCCCGCCGCGATCGGCCGGGCCCTGCGCGTCGAGGCGATGCTCGGGCGGCCGAAGGACGCGATCGCCGTGCTCGAGGCGGCGGTCGCGGAGCTCGAGCGCGCGGGCGACTGGGGGCTCGATCTCGCCCGCGCGTACGTCGACCTCGGGACGGCGCTGCGCGCGGCCGGGGAGCGGGTGCGGGCGCGGGACGTGCTGCGGACCGGCCTCGACCTCGCGACGCGCAGCGACGCGACGGTGCTCGCCGCCCGCGCGCGGGACGAGCTGATCGCGGTCGGCGGCCGGCCCCGGCGGACCGAGCTCTCCGGGCCGGGATCGCTCACGCCGAGCGAGCGGCGGGTCGTCGACCTCGCGGTCGAGGGACGCACGAACCGGCAGATCGCGGAGACGCTCTTCGTCACCCGCAAGGCCGTCGAGTACCACCTCGCCAACGCGTACCGCAAGCTCGACGTCCGGCGCCGGGACCAGCTCGCCGGGGCGCTCCGGGGCGAAAGTCTGGGGAGGACGCCCTAGCGCGGTCCGGTGGGACCCGGGCTACCTTGCCCGTACCGCGACGGCAGGTCCAGGTTCCAGGTCGAGCGGTGGTCGGGCATCGCACAGGGGGTGTGATCGCGTCCCGTCGTCCCGGGTGAAGGTCCAGCACCCGGGACGACGGGATGATCACCACGCGCTGTCGGCAGAGCACGACCGGCGGGGCGACGCGTTGTGCTGAGGTGCTCCTCGTCGTCGGGCTGCTCGTGGGAGGGTGGAGCCGTGACCGACACCCTCGACCTGTCCCTCCCGTCCGGCCGTGTGCGCGTCGAGCGCAGCGGTCCGGCGGATGCGCCCGCCGTCGTCTGCGTCCACGGGCTGACCGCGAACCTGCGGTCCTTCGACGGGCTGCGCGAGCCGCTGCTGGCCCAGGCGCGGCAGATGGTCGCGATCGACCTGCGCGGTCGGGGGCGCAGCGAGGACACCGGTCCCGGGACCTACGGGCTCGAGGCGCACGCGCGCGACGTCCTCGCCGTCGCGGACGAGCTGGGGATCGGCGATTTCGACTTCGTCGGGTGGTCGATGGGCGCGCTCACCGGCCTCGTGCTCGGCGGGATCGCGGTCGAGCGCATGCGCACCGTCGTGCTCATCGATGCCGTCGGCGGGATGGACGACGCGGCGATCGAGCTCGTGCGGACCGGGACCGCACGCCTGGACGCCGTCGTACCTGATCTCGACACGTACCTCGACGCGGTGAAGGCGTCGGGCATCTTCGAGCCGTGGGACCCGTTCTGGGAGGCCTACTTCTCCTACGAGCTCGCCGAGCTGTCCGACGGCGCGGGGCTGTCGCCGTCGACGAGCCGGGCGGCCTGCCTGGAGGACCTCGAGGTCGCGGGCTTCGACTTCACGCCGCTGTGGGCGAACCTCACGATGCCGACGCTGCTCGTGTGGGCGAAGCAGCCGATGGGCGGCGGGCTCATCGTCCCGGCCGCGGTCCGTGACGCCTTCCTCGCGGCCGTGCCGGGAGCGCGCGTCCACGAGGTGGACCGCAACCACTACGGGATCATGATCGCGCCGGGCGTCCCGGAGGCGATCGCCGCGCACGTCGCGGGGTAGGCGCGCGGGGCGCCGCCGTCAGGTCCGCGGCGGAGGGTCGCGGGGCGGGACGCCCGCTGCGTGAGGTCGAGCTGCGGTTCTCCGGCGATCGGGCCCCGCGCAGCACGCGCCGCCGTCCGGCCAGGTCGCGCTAAAGTCCCACGGCCCCGCCGCCGTAGCTCAGCTGGTAGAGCACTTCACTCGTAATGAAGGGGTCAGCGGTTCGAATCCGCTCGGCGGCTTGACTGATTGACTTTGCGGTCTCGGCGGGCATCCTCGAGTTCGTCCCTGACGTGCCCGTACATCCGCGTCGGCGAGGTCGCGCTCGATCGGCCGGGTGCCGAGCACGGTCTCGTGCGGGCGGACGTGGTTGTAGAGCTGTCGGAACGCCTCGACCATCCGGGTCATCTCTGCGGGCAGGTCACGTCATCGAGGAGGTTGTGGCCGAGGAGGTCGTGGGCGTGGGCGCGGGCGTCCTCGATCGAGCTGATCGCGTCGCGGGCGTTCTGGGTCGCGGTGACCGGTCCGGCGAGAACGAGCTTGGCCGCGTCGTCGATGACGTCCCCGGCCCGCCACGTGCCGCCGCCCGAGGTCTCGAGTTCGAGGAAGTCGGTCAGCCAGACCCGGTTGCGGCGCGTGGGGATCGTGATAAGGCCGGCGCCTGCCCGGCCGATAGCGGCGGCCCGCTTTGGACGACTACTCCGACGTCTCCGGCGGGGCGCTCCGCAGGTCGGTGGAGCCCGTCACGCGCGACCGCGACCACCGCGGCTGATCACCGCACCCTCGCCGGGTGATGCCGAGCCGGACCCGGACTGCTCAGCGTCCGCTCGCGGTCCTCATCGGACCGGTCTCTCACCCAGCGTGCGGTAGCCGAATGCTCCGACGACCCCGCCGACGACGGGGGCGGTGAGGAAGATCCAGATGTCGTCCCAGTCCCCCGTGATGAGGTCCGGTCCGATGCTGCGCGCGGGGTTGACCGACGTGCCCGTGAGCGGGATCGCGACGAGGTGGATCGCCGCGAGCGTGAACCCGATCGCGAGCGCGGCGAACCCTGGGGTCACGCGCACGTCGGTGGCCACGCTCACGATGACGAACAGGAAGATCGCGGCGAGAAGCGCTTCGGCGAGGAAGCCCGAGCCTGTCGAGACCCCGTCGCCGAGCACGTTGTTGCCAAGGCTGTCGGCGTCCGGGAAGACGCCCTTGAGCGCGAGGGCGGCGAGGACGGCGCCCACCACCTGGGCCCCGATGTAGGGGACGAGGTCGCTCGCTCGGAACCGGCCGATCGCGGTGAGCGCGATGCTGACGGCGGGGTTGAGGTGGCCGCCGCTCACGTGCCCGGTCGCGTAGATCGCTCCGGTGATGCCGAGCCCGAACCCGAGCGCGATGCCCGTGAGCTGCAGGCCGGCGCCGGCCTCGGGCGCGGCGGACGTGAGCGCGACCGCCGAGCCGCATCCGAGGAAGACCAGGATGAACGTCCCGACCGCCTCCGCGACGTCACCCTCGAACGCCTCGGTCGGCGGACTGCGCTGAGAGCCCTGCAGCGCGTCGGCGCCCTGCTCCCCGACGCGCCGCGGCGCTTGATCGCCCGCAGTTCGATATGCGCTTCGCCAAGCGTGCGGGTGAGGTCGTCGGCCTCGGCCTCGAGTTGCGCCTCGCGGCCGGTCGGCGTGGCCTGCCGGCTGCCGTGCTGCAGGCCGTCGCGGCCGCCGTGCAGGAGCCGCTCCCTCCACTTCCCGATCGACGCGACCTTCGCCCGGGCTCCCGCCCCGATCCCCGTGGAGCAATGACGCGGCCCGGCCGCCGGTGCACCCTGTCGAGACGAAGTTGCTCAGCGCTCGGGCTGGTTGACGGTCCCGATCGGAAGAGCGACGGCCGTCGGCCCGAGCGTGTGGCCGCGGGCGAGGCAGATCTCGACGGCCTCCGCGGGCATGGGCCGCGCCCACAGGAAGCCCTGCCCGAACTGGCAGCCCAGCTCGACGAGCGCGGCGGCCTGCTCCGGGGTCTCGACCCCCTCGGCGACGACACTCAACCCCAGGCTGTGCGCGAGCGTCATGATCATCCGCACGATCTCCGCGCTCCCGTGGTCCTCGAGCATCGGGCTGATGAACGAGCGGTCGATCTTGAGCGTCTCGCCCGGGAACCGGTGCAGGAACGTCAGCGAGGAGTAGCCGGTGCCGAAATCGTCCACGTGGAGGCGCACGCCGATCTCGCCCAGCTCGTCGAGGACCGCACGCATCCGCTCCGGGTTGTGCATCAGCGTGCTCTCCGTCACCTCGATCCGCAGGGCGTCCGCCGGCAGCCCGCACTCGTCGAGCGCCAGGCAGATCTGCCCGACGAGCTGGTGGTCGGCGAGCTGACGGCACGAGACGTTCACGCTCATCGTGATCTCGTCGGCGACGAGGCCTCGGGAGCGCCAGTCGCTGAGCTGCGCGCAGGCTCGTCGCATCACGAGGCGACCGAGGTCGCCGATTAGCCCGACGTCCTCGGCGACCGGGATGAACTCGTCAGGCCCGAAGCCGGGGTCATCGATGGGCCAGCGCACGAGCGCCTCCAGTCCGCGCAGCTTCGCCGTCGCGAGGTGCACGATCGGCTGGTAGAAGACCCGCAGGGTGCCTTCGTCGATCGCCGCGCGCAGTTCGGTCTCGAGCTTGAGCCGCGTCATCGCCCGGCTGTGCATGCCGGTGGTGAAGACGGAGATGCGGCCGGCGCCCTGGCGCTTGGCGTCGTACATCGCGATGTCAGCGTCCCGCATCATCTCCGCGGGCTGGCTCGCGGATCCGCTCAGTGAGATGCCGATGCTCGCCGACACCGTCAGCGAACGGCCGTCGAGCACGAACGGCTCGCGCAGCACGTCTTGGATCCGCTGCGCGGTCTGCATCGCGTCCTCGGCGGTGGAGACCCCGTCCAGGAGCAGCGTGAACTCGTCCCCGCCCAGGCGGGCGACCGTGTCACCGGGCCGCAGGTGGTCGACGAGCCGGCGCCCGAGTGCGACGAGCAACTGGTCGCCGATGATGTGGGTGAACCCGTCGTTGACGACCTTGAACCGATCGATGTCGAGGAAGAGGACGGCGCAGCGGTAGTCGGGCTGGCGCTCGGCGCGCCTGAGAGCCAGCGCGAGTCGGTCGCGGAAGAGGCCGCGGTTGGGAAGGCCGGTGAGCGCGTCGTGCAGCGCGTCGTGGACGAGCCGCTCCTCCGCCGACTTACGCGCGGTGATGTCGGACATCGAGCCGGCCATGCGGGTGGCGGTGCCCTGCTCGTCGCGGATCGCGACGCCCCGCGAGAACATCCAGCGGAAGCTCCCGTCGTCGTGGCGCATGCGGTGCTCGCTCTCGAAGTGCGGCGAGCGGCCGTCGAGGTGGGCCGCGATCGCGTGCTGCAGTCGGCTGAGGTCCTCGGAGTGCACGCGGCCCAGCCATGCCTCCGGGCCCTCGGGGACGTCCGTCGCCGGAAGCCCGAGCATGTCCTTCCAGCGCGGCGCGAAGTACACGCGGTCGCGCCGCAGGTCCCAGTCCCAGATGCCGTCGCTGGCGCCGTGCACCGCCAGGGCGAAACGCTCCTCGCTCTCGCGCAGGCGCCGCAACGCGCTGTGGTGGCTGAAGGCGTAGCGGATCGAGCGCTCGAGGACGGCGGAGTCCAGCCGGTCCTTGAGGAGGAAATCCGTGACGCCCAGGCTCGTCGCCTCGAGGTCGACGGCGTAGTCGCCCTGTCCGGTGAGGAGGATGACCGGCGCGCGCTCGCACCCGGGCAGAACCGTGCGGACGAGGTCGAGGCCGGTGTGGGCGCCGAGCCGGTAGTCGACGATGTAGACGTCGTGGAGGCAGGAGGCCACCGCCTCGAGCGCATCCTCGTAGCTCGCCGCCCAGTCAACGGTGAACCGCACGCGGTCCTGGGCGCGGAGAAGGTCCCGCGTGATGACGAAGTCGTCCTCGTCGTCCTCGACGAGGAGGATGCGCAGGTGGTCAGCGTCCCACGTCACGATGGTCGCCGATTGGGAGTTCGACGATCTCGAACCAGTAGCGCGAGAAGGCCTGTAGAACCTCGACGAGGGCGCCGAACGTCACCGGCTTCGTGATGAACGAGTTCGCCCCGAGGTCGTGGCTGCGCATGATGTCCTCCTCGGCCTTGGAGGTCGTCATGACGACGACGGGAATGCGCCGCAGGCGCGGGTCGGACTTGATCTCCCCGAGTGCCTCGCGACCGTCCTTGCGCGGCATGTTGAGGTCGAGCAGGATGATCCCGGGCTCGGGCGCCTCCCGCCCGCCGTCCGCGTACGCGCCGCGGTGGCGGAGGTAGTCCATGAGGTCCTCACCGTCGACGACGAACCGCATCTCGTTCGCGAGTCGGGAGTCGGTCATCGCCTCCTTCGTGAGGACGCGATCCTCCTCGTCGTCGTCGGCCATGAGGATGGTGATCGGGCGATACTCATGCGTGCGCAACGGGGGCCTCCTCACGCTCCGTGCCGGGGCGCGAAGCGGCCGTCGCGCTCGTCGTGCCGATCGCCTGGTCGACTGGGATCGAGAACGTGAACGTGGAGCCCTCGTTCGGGACGCTCTCGGCGGTGATCCCTCCGCCGTGCCGCTCGGCGATCTTGCGGCAGAGCGCGAGGCCGATGCCCGTGCCCGGGTAGGCGTCGCGCCCGTGGAGACGCTCGAACACCCGGAAGATCCGCGACGCGTACCGCGGGTCGAAGCCGATGCCGTTGTCGCTCACCGAGATCTCGACGAACCGGTCGCGGACTCGCCCGTCGACGCGCACCTCCGGCGGCACCCCGTCACGGCGGAACTTGAGGGCGTTGGACAGGAGGTTCTGCATGAGCTGTCGCATCTGTGCCTGGTCGGCCCGAACGACGGGCAGGTCACCCACGTGGACGGTGCCACCGCTTTCCGCGACGACCGCCTCGAGGTCGTCGATGCTCTCGCGCACCACCGTCTCGAGATCCACGTCGACGAACGGTTGCGCGTGCGTCGCGACGCGGGAGAATTTGAGGAGGTCGTCGATGAGCATCTGCATGCGCTCGCCCGCCCGGCTCATCCGGCGCAGATAGCCCCGCCCGTCCTCGGTGAGCCGATCTCCTTCCTTGACCTCGAGCTGTGCCGCGAACATCTGGACCTTGCGCAGCGGTTCGCGAAGGTCGTGCGAGGCGATCGACGCGAACTGCTCGAGCTCGGCGTTCGAGCGGGAGAGCTCCCGGGCGCGTTGCTCGAGCGTCTCGTTCGTCTCGCCGAGGCGACGGTTCGCCACGGCGAGCTGGTCCGCGCCGAGCAGCACGCGACGGATCAGGATCAGGATGCCGCACGCCGCGAGCCCGAACCCGGCGAGCAGGATCCACGGGACCCACTTCCGCGCTCCCCGGACGGCCTCGAACAACGACGCCTCGGGGGCGGTCACGACGACGCGCCAGGGCGAGTTGCCGACGGCGCTCGTCGTGAAGTAGCGGCCCCTGCCGTAGCGCCCCTCGGCCCGGGTGAGGAGCGAGCCGACGAGCCCCTCGTCGTCCGGCCGCAAGCCGGGGACCGCGCTCTTGACCGGGCTGCCGACGACGACGCCGTTGCCGTCGAGCACGTAGGCCCGACCTCCCGCGGTGTTCGGGACCTGCGTGAGGTAGCCGCTGAGGAACGCATGGATGAGCGCAGGCGGGAAGCCGCTCACGAGCACCCGTTTGCCCCTGGCGGTGGGGATCGGCTGGGCATACTCGAGCGGCCCGCCCGCGCTGGTCGCGTTCGAGAGCGCATACGTGCTTCCGGAGAGGACGCGCTCGATGTGGGTCGGGCGGTTTCGCAGCGCGCGCAGCGTCGTCACCGGCGTCCCCGACGACGCGGCGATCACGCCGCCGCTGGCGTCCAGCAGCACGAGGTATTGGAGGTTCCCCTCCTTCGCCCTCGCGGTGAGGGTGGCGTCCTCCACTCCCGCTCCGCCGAAGGTCTTCGCGTTCTCGGGCTGCGAGGAGCCGGAGGTCGACTCGAAGATCGACGCGGTGAGGGCGGCGCTCACCTCTGCGCGCTCCCGGAAGCGCTCCTCGACGTCCTGACGCGATTCCGATTGGGACCGCTGAATCTGGACGGCGAAGACCGCCATCAGCGCCAGCACGACGATGGCGGCAACGGTGAGGACGGTGCGAGGCGGTTTCATGCGAGCCCTTCCGTGGGTGCGGCACATCTGGACCGGTGCCGCCGTCGAGGGTAGACCCGCGACGCCCGTCTTGACACCCCTGACCGGAAACTAGACGAAAGTTGTAGCGGCGCCACATGCGGGTGAGGAGGCGCGCGATCACCGCGTGCCCGAGCTCGGCAGAACGCGGAGCGGTGGCCTCTGCGGCCCCTCGGTCCGACCTCGAACACCTTGCGACCGTAGGCGGCTGTGAACGCCTCGCACTCCTCGTACTGCCGGCGGTCCTCCGCCATTGCGAAGTCGAAGCCGATGCGGCGGGCATGTGGCAGCAGCTCGATGGGTCGGCGTCGCTGGGTTCAGGCGCTCGGCTGCCGCGCCCTGAACTCGCTCAGCGTCTCGCCGTGAACCGACCCGCGTTCGTGCAGATGCCGACGGACTCGAACTGGCCGCTTGCGGAGGACTTCTTCACGGTCGCGCGGATCGAGACGACCTGCTCTTCGACGGTCTTGTCGGGGCGGAAGGAGACGACCAGCCGGCCGCTCTTGGTGAGCCTCGCCGAGCCGCCGACGATCTTCTGGGCCTTGCTCGACGGCGTGAACACGATGTTCATCGCGCTGACGCCCGCGCAGCCGTTCGTCGACACCGACTCGATCTTGAGGTTCGTCACGCGCCGGTCCTTCACCCGCATCGTGACCTTGCCGTAACGGAACGTCTTGTCCTTGCTCGTCGCCTTGCCCTTGTAGGTCGTGGTGGGACCCGCGACGGCGGGGGCGGCGAGCGCGATCGCCAGGGCGAGCGCGAGGGGGAGGAGAGCGGTGCGCGTTGGCATGGAATGACGGTACCGGAAACAAGTGCGATAACGACCGCAGTTCTGTCGGGGTGCGGATATCTCGTACCGGCGACCGTCCCCTCGGTGCTCGACCCCGGCTGACAGGGAGGCCCGCGCGTGCGCGAGCCCCCGTGAACGGACGCGCGCTGCGTCGGCCGACCACGAGATGGGTAGATCGCGACCATGTGGTTGCTCTCGGTTCGTGACGCGGTGTGGCTGTGGGGGGCGATGTTCGGTGCCCTCGTCTTGGTCGTGCTGACCGGACTGCCGACGTGGGCAGCGGCTGTCCTGGGGGCGATCGCGGGGGGCATTCTCGCCAGCCTCCTGCTCGGCGGTGCCGCCGCGAGGGCCGACGACTGGCTCTCGACGCCGCAGACGGGACGCATCGGTCGACGGCGTCGCTGAGTTGAGGACCGCGCGCCCGGCGCGAGCTCTGCCGCCCGTGGCGGCTGGGAGCCGGGCCGGACCCGCCGCGGGCCACGGGCCACGCTGGCAGCCCGCGCCGTCGCGACGGTGCCGGCCCTCAGCAGCAGCGGCAGGCGGACACGGCCGAGACGGTCGCCGCAGAGGGTCGGCTGAGTGCCGACGGCGGGACGGCCGCCGTCCGGCTCTTCGCCCGCCGCGCCGTCGACCCGCGGGTCCCCGCGTCGCCTTCACCCGCCGCGGACGCCGGCCGCTCGCCCGGGTGGTACCCGGTGAAGATGCGCAGGTCGTGGTCGCCGATCTCGAGCTCGATCTCGATCGCGTCGGGCCCGGTGGCCTTCCAGCGGGTGAAATCCTCGCCGTCGCAGGTCACGCGGACCGCCGCTGGGTCGGGGAGCTGGGCGACGCGCCAGGTCGTCGCCCGGCCGCGGGCCGACGGGGTGGCGGCGTAGGTGCGGACGTGGAGCTCGCCGGCGTCATGGTCGTTGCGGGCGACGCTGAGGCCGAGCGACGGGTAGTCGATGCCCTCGACGGTGGGCTCGTCGAACTTCGCGAGGTTCGGTGAGTTGAACACGTTCGACCACGCGCCGCGACCCCCGATCTCGGGCATCATGAGCAGCGCGTTCTGCTGGCCGCGCGGGTACTCCTCGTCCCAGCCGAAGAAGAACCCGAAGCTCGTGTTCTCGTCGCCGAAGGCGCGCGGCTCGTAGTGCTGCTCGACGTGGTCGCGCAGGCGCCGCTCGGTCACGTCGTCGCCGACGTCGTGGGCGACCGCGAGGGCCATCGCGACGAACCGAGGGTCGGGGACGAACTCGTTGACGCGGGCCTTCGGGTCGCTCCAGCCGAGCCGTCGCATTGTCTGCTCGTAGAGCTCGTGGCCCCAGTCCGGACGCTGCGGGACGAGGTACGGGAGGACGATGAGGGAGCCGTAGGCGGAGAGATTGTCCGGCGGGGAGCAGACCTCCTTCTCGATCGGGTCGTAGTAGAACGCGAACCAGTCGAGATCCCCACGACGGTCGAGCCCGATGTAGTGCTCCCGGGCGAAGTCCACCCAGCCGTCGTAGGCACCGTTCAGGCTGCTCCCGTAGACCGCGTCGTGCAGCTTCAGGCCGAGCCCGGCGGCGCTCACGCACGCCGGCCAGATCTTCGTGTTCTCGCAGTGGGCGCCCTCGGGCCGCGCGGTGAGCTGCTCGCTGATGAACGTCGCGATCTCCTCGTGGGTCCAGGTGAAGCGCCGGTCCTCGTAGCCGGTGATCTCGAACGGCTCGCGGAACCTCGCGTCCCCCGAGACGTAGGCGTGCACGCCGAGCAGGAGGTTGAACCAACCGCGGAAGAAGTTGTTGCCGTCCGCCGCGATGGGGTCGGGCGCGAGGCCCCACGGCTCGCGGCCGTTGCCGGTCCACCCGGGGGGCTCGTAGCGGCCGCGCAGGCGCTCGGGCGTGAAGACCTGCCACTCCGGCGGGTAGCGGTCCACGTTGGGGTCCGGCCCGATGAGCGTGAGCCAGTCGATCGCTGCCCAGAACTGGGTGTGGCGCTCGCACAGTCGACGGGTGATCTCGGTGTAGGCCTCTCGCCACGCCGGCGTGACGTCGCACAGGAGCGGCAGCGTGTAGCTCATCTCGCCGATGTCGAACCGCGGGAACGAGCACATCGGCGCGGTCGAGTCGCGGTCCCACCAGGCGGCCGGCTCGCCGTCGACGCTCCAGTCGTCGGGTGTCGTCGCCTTGTCCCAGATGTGGCGCAGCCAGCCGCGGGCGCGGTCGTTCAGTTCGGTGACGGTGTCGGTCTCGCGCATGGTCATCCCGGGGGGAGGGGTTCGCCGGCGGGTGCGCGGATCTGCAGCAGCTTGTTGCGCGCCGCCCACTCCTTCGTCGCCTCGCGCGGCAGGACGTCGACCGGTGGCTCGTGGACGATCCGCGCCGCGTAGGGCGCGTGGCGCTCCGGCCGGCTCTCGGGGACCGGGATCGGCCGCCGCGGCAGGCGGGTGCGCCCGATCGGGAGCACGACGCGGGTGAGGCCGTGAAACCACAGGACGAGCACCGGGTTGCCGTCGATCCGGATCGGGCCCGTGTTCATCCCGTCGACGACCCTGCCGATCGCCCGGGGGGACAGGAGCGTGCGCAGGGCGCTCCACGCCGTCGGAAACCGCAGGGCGCAATCGGGTGGTTGCGGGTCGTCGGCGCGCGTCGACATCGTCCGTGTGCGCGCGGTGAAGACGAAGCTGCGCGACACCCCGTCGTCGGTCGAGATCCCCACGCGCAGATCGCGTGTGACCTGGCGTCGGAAGCGCGGGACGACCCGGCTCGCACCGGCCATGAGCGTCCCGAGCACGGCGAGCACGACGCGCAACGCGACGGCGGCGGGGCCGGGGCGCGGGCTCACAGCGTGATGACCTGGTCGGGCGGGTCGGGCGCGAGCGCCCCGATCCCGACCACCTGTGCGCCGTGGTTCCCGCTCTCGAGCTGCGGCAGGATCATCCGCCCGAGCTTGTGGCTCGCGGTGTGTCCCGAGGCCGAGAACACGTACGCGACCCTCATCGTCGTCCCCTGCGTGTCATCTCGGACTCCCTTGGCGCTCGTCGGCACCGCGTACTTGACAGTGTGTCGAGACACTAGCCGGTCTGCGGGCGGGCGCGCGATGGCCTGGCACGACGTCGCGTCGCCGCGGGCGTCGCCGGCCGTGAGTGGACGCTGAGTCGGCGGGGGACGGTTCAGC